>CAUTEL010000008.1:0-17803 GCA_963537185.1 uncultured Oribacterium sp.
AGCAACGGGAATTTGCGTATCAGTGTTACCTCGATAAATGGAATGATGAAGATAGAAAATAGTCAGATCAACAGCTTTGATGAGAATCCTCCTGTTATTGATGAGGACAATGTTGTTTTAGGAACGGGCTATCTTGAGTTTACGGTAAGCGACAGTCAGTCGGGAGTAGACTTTGATTCTATTTACGGAATCGATAAGGACGGAAACAATTTAAAACCCAAGCAAACCGAAGAAGCAAGCGGAAAGGTTGTTTTTTCCTTAAAAACGAACAGTATTACTGTCTATGTTTCTGATAAAGCCGGAAATCAAATCAGCGGAAACTTCACTCTGGAAGATTCTCCTTATCCAAAAACAAAAGCTGACCTGGAGGAGGAGTCCGAAGCTAAGAATACAAGCTCAAATTCTTCAAAAAAGAAAGAAACAAGCGAAAACGGTAAAAACGATATAAAATCCAATGGTAAAACGAATAGTGAAACAAAAAGCAATTCTGCTAAGGAAACGACAAAAAAGAACTGATAAAGGGAACAGATGAGTTCGGAAAGGGAGCTTATCTGTCTATATGGTCCGAGAAGGAGAGAGGATTCTCTTTTTCTCGGCTTTTTTCATGGACATTTTTACTACCTATGGTAAAATTATTGGGAGACTCTTGGAGAAAATGTAGGAGGAAAAAATGAATACGGAAATAGAATCAAAGGCAATTAACAGTATCCGCATACTTTCTGCGGATGGAATACAAAAGGCGAATTCCGGACATCCGGGTTTACCCCTTGGCGCAGCGCCGGCTGCGTATACACTCTGGTCGAAGTTTCTAAACTTTGATCCTACTCATTTACAGTGGGAAAACAGGGACCGCTTTGTCTTATCTGCCGGGCATGGCTCTATGCTTCTTTATTCCTTATTGCATTTGTTTTCTTGCGGCTTAAAAAAAGAAGACTTAATGTCGTTTAGACAGATGGGATCCTTAACGCCGGGACATCCTGAATACGGCCATACTTTGGGGGTTGATGCTACCACCGGCCCGCTGGGTGCAGGACTTGCCATGGCTGTTGGGTTTGCCATGGCGGAGAGTCACCTTGCTGCGGAATTCAATAAAGAAGACCTGACTTTAGTGGATCACAGAACCTACGCTCTCTGCGGTGACGGATGTCTGATGGAGGGTATTTCTTCGGAAGCCCTTTCTTTGGCGGGAACATTAAATTTACATAAGCTTACTATTCTTTATGATTCCAATCATATTTCTATTGAAGGAGATACGGATATTGCCTTTACGGAGGATGTAGAGAAGCGCATGGAGGCATTCGGTTTCAAGACGCTCACCGTAGAGGACGGAAATGATGTAGAAGCCATAGCTTTTGCACTTCAGAAGGCAAAAGAAGATACAACGGCACCCTATTTTATCACAATTAAAACCGAAATCGGCTATGGTGTGCCTAATAAGCAGGGAAAAGCATCTGCTCACGGAGAACCATTAGGTGAAGAGAATGTTAAAGAGATGCGTAAATTCCTGCATTGGGAGTATGAAGAAGCATTTTATGTTCCGGAAGAGGTTTATGCACATTATCAAGCTTTAGTCGAGGAGAAGAAGAAATCCTATATAAGATGGGAAGAATTAAAGGCGGATTATGCTAAATGCCATCCTGCCGATTATGAGAAATATCTGTCCTATCATGATCCCAAAAAGGTATTGGAACTTTTGGATAATAAGGAGCTTTGGGAGAAAATGGATAAAGCGGAGGCTACAAGAAATTCCTCCGGAGAAATACTTCAGGTTTTGAAAGAAGCGGTACCGAATCTTTTCGGAGGTTCTGCAGACCTTGCTCCTTCTACAAAAACGGAGATGAAGGGAGAAGGATTTTTCTCGAAAGAAAACAGACTGGGGAAAAATATTCATTTCGGTGTAAGAGAGCTTGCTATGGCAGGTATTGCAAACGGCATTTTATTACACGGCGGATATCGTTCTTATGCTTCTACTTTCTTTGTTTTTAGCGACTATATTAAACCCATGGTAAGACTTGCCGCTTTAATGAAGCTTCCGCAGATTTTTGTTCTTACTCATGACAGTATCGGTGTGGGAGAAGACGGTCCTACACATGAACCTATTGAGCAGCTCGCTATGCTTCGCTCCACTCCTAATTTCAGAGTATTCAGACCGGCTGACAGACAAGAAACTGCTGCGGCTTGGTTCTCGGCATTAAGCAGTACGGATTGCCCTACTGCTATTGTATTAAGCAGACAAAACTTGCCCCAGCTTTGTAAGGATGGAAAGGAAGCCTTAAAGGGAGCCTATATTCTTTCAGATTCCGAGAAAACACCTGAGCTGATTTTCATTGCAACAGGTTCGGAGCTTGAGCTTGCGGAGAAGGCTGCAGAGTCTTTAAGAAGAGAAGGAAGAGCGGTTCGAGTGGTTTCTATGCCATCAATGGAAGTTTTTGAGATGCAGAGCAAGGAGTATAAAGAGACGGTTCTTCCGTCTTCGGTAGAAAAGAGAATATCTGTAGAGGCTCTTTCTTCTTTCGGATGGGGAAAATATGTCGGACTTAAGGGCGCATCCTTGTCTATGGACAGTTTCGGTGCTTCCGCTCCTGCAAAGGAATTGTTTGAGCATTTCGGCTTTACGACAGAAAAGCTGCTTGAAATTGCGAAGTCCCTGTAAAGGCTTACTGAAGTATTCGTACTTCTAAGCCGGTCTATTAGCTTCAAATAATACAGATTCACTCTGTAAATAAATATGAAAGTAGATAAAAAAGGAGAAAACGATGAAATTTTTTATTGATACCGCGAACGTGGAAGAAATTCGTGAGGCCTATGATATGGGAATTATCTGTGGTTGTACAACTAATCCTTCTTTGATTGCCAAAGAGGGAAGAGACTACACCGAAACTTTGAAGGAAATTGCTTCCTTTTTGGATGGTCCTATTTCCGGTGAAGTGAAGGCGGATACTGTTAAAGCGGAAGATATGATTAAAGAAGGAAGAGAAATTGCATCTCTTTCTAAAAACATGGTTGTTAAGATTCCTATGACGGAAGAGGGAATGAAGGCGGTTAAGGTTTTGTCAAAAGAAGGAATCAAGACCAATGTAACTTTGATTTTTTCAGCTACACAGGCTATTCTTGCGGCAAGGGCAGGAGCGAGCTATGTTTCGCCCTTCCTTGGCAGACTGGATGATATTTCTTCGGACGGGCTTATCTTAATTGAAGATATCATGGAGATTTTCTCTATGTATCCGGAGATTGAAACTGAAGTTATCTGTGCATCCGTGCGTCATCCTATACATGTACAGGAGTGTGCTAAGACCGGTGCGGATATTGCTACAGTTCCGTTTAAGGTGTTAAAGCAGATGATGCATCATCCCTTGACTGACATTGGTATCGAGAAGTTTATTGCGGATTATAAGAAGGCCTTTTCTTCCTAAGCTATAAAAACTTGCGTGAATCTTCTTCTTTAGGCATTGACAGGATTTTCACATGAAAGTATAGTGAAAAGTGTGCGATGCTAAAGGAATGAGAGATGATAAAATGGAAAGAAAAGAAATATCACAAGCGGTTATTCAGCGTTTACCGAGATATTACCGATATCTGGAAGACCTGATGGACCAGAATATAGAACGCATCTCTTCGGGGGAATTATCCCAAAGAATGCATTTAACGGCCTCACAGATTCGCCAGGACTTAAACAATTTTGGTGGCTTCGGTCAGCAGGGCTATGGATATAATGTAAGAAACTTACATGATGAAATTGCCAAGATATTGAAGATTGATAAGGTACATCCCATGATTATAGTAGGAGCCGGCCATTTAGGCTTGGCTCTGGCTAATTATACCAATTTTCGGAAGAGAGGCTTTGATATCAAGGGAGTTTTTGACAGGAATCCGGAGGTCATAGGACAAGATGCTGGTGGAGTAAAGGTCTCTCCTATGAGTGAAATGGGAGCCTTGGTGCAAAAAGAAGGCATTCGACTTGCTGCTCTTTGTATTCCGAAGGAAGCGGCGGTAGAAATTGTAGACGAACTCATTTCCTATGGAGTAGACGGATTTTGGAACTTCGCTCATGTGGATCTTGAAGTACCGAAGAATATAGTTGTGGAAAATGTGCATCTTTCAGAAAGCTTGATGCGATTGTCTTATCGTGTTTTTGAGGATTGATAATGAAAATATCTGTGGGCTCCGATATTCTGGAAATTGCTCGAGTAGAGCGCTTGCGGCAGAAATCCGGATTGGATAGAATTTTCACAGAAGAAGAACGCCGGCAAAGTGAGGGGAGTGCCTCTCGCCTAGCCGGTGATTTTAGTGTGAAAGAAGCTGTATCCAAGGCCTTTGGGACAGGAATAAGGGGATTTTCTCTTTTGGATATAGAGGTCTTAAGGGATGGACTGGGTAAACCCTATGTAAAGCTATATGGAAATGCTTTAAAAATTTTTTTGGAATTAGGCTATGAAAAAGTCGAAGTAAGTATTTCCAATACGAAAACGCTGGTAATTGCAACAGCAATTCTTTTAGGGCAGGGAAAGCCGGAAAAAACAATACCAAAGAGTCTAAAGAATAAGATGAAAAAGGACGATGTGGAAGATGAAAAGAACTTAGAGGATGGGAATACTTCCCTTTACAGGGATAAGCAAGATTTTTTGGCCATTCCCGAGAGAAATTCTTTTTCTCATAAAGGATCTTATGGAACGGTAGAAATCTTTGCAGGGAAAAAAGGAATGGCCGGCGCGGCTGCCTTCTCCGCAACGGCGGCATATCGTGCCGGCGCCGGGCTTGTACATATTGTAACAGAGGAAGAAAATAGAACTGCTTTACAAATCATGGTGCCGGAAGCCATTGTGAAGGATATCTCAAGAATCAATTTAGAGGAAGAACAATATAAGAATAGTGTTCTTTTATTTGGGCCGGGAATTGGAACCGAGAAGGAAAAAGCTTCCCTTCTTCTTCACCTTTTAAATAATAGTAAGGCTATTCCCCTGAAATACCTTATTTTGGATGCGGATGCCCTCAATATGATTGCGGAGAATCCCAAAATAGAGGAGGCGTTTTGCCTTGCGGCTGAAGCTTTCCCGATTATTTTGACTCCTCATCTTAAGGAATTTTCCAGACTTTGCCATGCTTCTATGGAGGAGGTACTGGAAAAAAGAGTAGAGCTTGGAAAAAAATATGCAAAGGAACATCATTGTATTTTAATTTTGAAATCTCATGATACAATGGTTTTTGCGCCATTTTCAGAAAATGATAAAGAGAGCGTCGAAGTATCAGGAGCCTTGCCCTTCTCTAAGTAAGGGAGGTTCAGGGGATATTTTTGCAGGCTTTTTGGCTGGACTGCTGTGCGTCTTGAGAGAAAAATATCTTGCTATAGAGCCACAAGAGCTAGCTTTTCAAGCAGCCTGCCTTTCTGTGCTGATTCAGGTAAGGGGCGGTATGCTCGCGGCTAAAGAGGAGGGAGAGCATGCTGTTCTGGCAAGAGAGCTTCCTCATTATTTTGCCAAAGCAATGCAAGAATTTATTGAGAAGGATGATAGGGAAAATGACAGAAAAAAAAACTTATGATAGAACCTACGCCATTGTGGATTTAGACAGGATCGAAGATAATCTTCGCCTATGTAAGAAGAAACTGCGTAAAGGGATGTCATTTTGTGCGGTAATCAAAATGGATGCGTATGGGCACGGCATGGTGGAAGTAGCTAAGGCGGTAGAAGAGGAATGCGCTCTATTTGGTGTGGCAACAATAGAAGAGGCTATTACCCTTAGAAAGGCCGGAATAGAAAAGAATATCCTGGTACTTGGAGTGGTCCCGGAAAGTCAGTATACTTCTTTATTTGAGTTTCAGGTTATGCCCAGCCTTTTTACCCTGGGGCAGTTGAGTAAGATTGAGCAATTGGCTGATAGGAGAAAGACAAAATTACCCGTTCATATAGCACTGGACACCGGAATGGGAAGAATCGGTATACAGGTTGAGGAAAAGGACGCCTTAACAACTGCCTTAACAATTTTAAGAAGCCCTCATGTGGAAGTAGAAGGAATATTTTCCCACTTCGCATCCTGTGACGAAAAGGATAAGAGCTATACCTTAAAGCAAAAAAAGCGTTTCCGGGACTTTTTGGAAAGTCTGCAAAAGGAGGGCTATACGATTCCCTTATGTCATATTTCAAATTCTGCCGGTATTCTGGAGGACATCGGCACGGAGTATAATATGGTGCGCGACGGTATTGCGCTTTACGGAGTCTATCCTTCCTCTGAAGTGAAGAAGGATCTTCCCATCAAGATGGCCTTATCCTGGAAGGCGAAAATTTCCCATATTAAAACAGTTCCGAAGGGAGAGGGAATTTCCTACGGTTCAGCCTTTGTGACGGACAAAGAGATGCGGATTGCCACGGTTCCTGTTGGATATGGAGACGGCTACCCCAGAATTCTTTCCGGAAAGGCGGAAGTCATTATAGGCGGAAAAAAATGTCCGATTTTGGGGAGAGTCTGCATGGATCAGTTTATGGTTGATATCAGTGATGTCGAAGCTTCTCTTTTTCAGGAAGTTACGCTTCTTGGGGAAGAGGGGGGAGAAGCAATCAGCCTTTATGATTGGGAGAAATTCGGGGTATTTCCCTATGAGTTCTTATGCGGTTTGGGAAACCGTGTTCCTCGGGTATATTACAGAGGAAAGAACTGGGTAGGCACTTTTGACCCGCATTCCAACTTACATATTGATGATTTTTCATGAATGAAAACGCGTATTCTGAAAAAAACTTGCTAAGAAAAGAGAAAATAGGTACACTAAGAAAAAAATAAGAGGAGAGAGTATGTCAGGCCATTCAAAGTTTTCGAATATCAGAGCAAAAAAAGAAAAGAACGATGCAGCTAAGGGAAAGATTTTCACCATTATCGGGCATGAAATCGCTCTTGCGGTAAAGCAGGGAGGAACAGACCCGAACAGTAACTCGAAGCTTCGAGATGTGATTGCCAAGGCAAAGGCAAACAATATGCCTAACGATACCATTCAAAACGGAATCAAGAAGGCGGCAGGAGCATTGGATGCGGTCAATTTTGAAGAAATGCAGTATGAAGGCTACGGGGTAAACGGTGTAGCCATTATCGTAAAGGTTTTAACGGACAATAAGAACCGTTCCGCAGCGGATGTGCGTTCCGCTTTTACAAAGGGAAAGGGAAGTCTTGGTGCACAGGGCTCCGTATCCTTCCTCTTTGAAGAAAAGGGGCAGATTATTCTGGACAAGGAAGTGATGGAGGATCTTGATAAGGATTTTGATTCTCTTATGGATATTGCCATTATGGCAGGAGCGGAAGACCTTATTGACCGTGACGACAGCTATGAAATCATCACCAGTCCGGCTGATTTTTCTACTGTGCGTGAGAATCTGGAAAAAGAAAATATTCCCATGGTTCAGGCTGAGGTTGTCATGATTCCCGGAAATACCGTTTCCGTGACAGACGAAGAAGCGGTAAAGAATCTAAGGAAAACACTGGATTTACTGGATGAATCCGATGATGTACAGAGTGTTTATACAAATTGGGAAGAAGAATAAAAAATCCCGGAGGGGCTTAAAGCTCTTCCAGGATTTTTTTTGGTGTAACCATGATAGAGTAGTTTTGATGATAAATTACAAAGCCCGGAGCTCCTCCCACGACTTTTTTCAGATTTTTTCTTTCCGTATAGTCTACCTCAACTTTGGCACTTTCTTTTTCTGAAGAAAAAAAGGCCGCAAGCTCGGCTGCTTCTTCAAAGAGACGGTCGGGAAGTTCCTCCAGACTCTTTCCTTCCGTTTTGGCAATGACATGGGAGCCTGCTAAGCCCTTCACATGGAACCAAAAGTCTTTTCCTTCCGCTATCTGAAAGCTGACTTCTTCATTTTGATAATTGTTCTTTCCGACATAAAGAAGATAGCCGTCTGAGGAACGGAAAATTCTGGGAGAGGACTTGTCCTCTTTTCGCTCCTTTTTCTTCTTTTTGGAGAGGGGCTTCATATAGCCATATTCTCCCATTTCTCTACGAATATCCTCCAAATCCTCCGCATTTTCTGCAGTGGAAAGACTGTTTAATATGGATTGGAGGTGCTCCAGCGTGCTTTTGCTTTCCTTTACTTGAGTAGAAAGATTCATTTCCGTGCGTTTTGCCTTATCGTACTTTTCAAAATATCTTTTGGCGTTTTCTATAGGGCTTAAGGTCTCGTCCAGAGGAATCTTTTCCTCTTTTCCGCTGTAATAGTTTTCGCAGATCAACTCCTTTTCGCCTCCCTTAAGATTGTAACCGTAGGTGGTGAGCAATTCTCCAAAAATGCGAAAGCGTTCTTTTTTCTCCGTATCCTTCAACTGTTTTTCCTGCAGACTCAGCTTCTTACTGACACGCTCCAAAAGAGTAATGCACTGCTTTTTTAGGTCCGTGGATTTTTGCCTTACACGGTCTTCTTTTTCCTTTCCGCCATAGTACTGAGAAAGAAGTTCGGAGGGAGAGCGGAAGTCTTCAGCATGAAAGGCCGGATTTCCGCTATACTGCTTAACGGGAAGCGCGGAAAAGTCAAAGGCTTTCTCGTTTTCATAAAGAATCTGCGGAGAGAAGTCCCCTTCGCTGATTCGAAGCCTAAGTCTACGGATTGCATCGGAAAGGCTTTCAAAGTCCGAAGCGGAAAGGCTGTCCATATCTTTATCTATGGGAAGACCGGCATCCAGGGTGATTTCTCTTGCTTGCATGGGGCTTAAACCGGAAAAGCTGCGGAAGAGAATTTCTGAAAGCTTTTCCGGTCCGGAATTCCCGTAAGCTGTTTTTTTTCTGTCTTCCAAGTAAGCTTGTAAATTTTCCAGGGGAAAGCGTAAGAGATTTTCCTTTTCAAATTGATCGGGAATAAAGTATTTTCTCCCCGGAAGAACTTCTCGCACGGAGGACTGTACGGAGGAAATACGCTTTATCGCATCCAGAATCGTGAAATCTTCCTTTAAGAGAATGATGTTGGAATACTTCCCCATGATTTCTACGGCAAGATATTTTGTACCGATATCTCCTAGATCATCCCTGTGGGAGATGTGAAGAAGAAGGACTCGTTCCAATCCGTTCTCCGAGAGTGTAGTGGAGGCTTGCGTGATATTTTGAATCAGCCCGTTTCCGATATGCTTTCTTAAGGCCATACAAAAGTTTGGAGCAGTAAGAGGAGCCAGCTTGCCCTTGTCGGTTAAATAAACCAAAGGAATAGAGGGATTGGCGGAAAGGTGCAAAAGATATTGCTGCTTTTCCTTCTTAATCGTAAGCTGTATTTCATCTTTTTCACTCTGTACAATTTTATTGATTTTTCCTCCGAGAATCGAGGCTTTGAACTCCGAAGTCAAAGCCGATAAAAATAAACCGTCAAATGCCATAAAACCACCCTTTTTTCCTTGAAAAAGCACCCTGCCCTTGTTATCATTAAAATTTACAGGGATGAATCCAGCTTGTGCTTTTCCTAGGATAGGATAAAGGAGAAAAAAACACAAGGGAAAAGGAGAAGGTAAAGAATGAAAAGCATGACCGGTTTTGGCAGAGCTACTTCCAGTGAAAATGGGCGTGATATCACGGTGGAAATAAAGTCGGTTAATTCTCGTTTTTTGGATTTGAGTTTTCGACTTCCGAGAACTTTCCAAGCAATGGAATTAAAAATTCGCCAAATATTGAAGGACAGTATATCCAGAGGGAAGGTGGAAGTTTTTCTTTCTGTAGAAGATGGAGCGGAGAGAGATAAAAAGCTTCTTGTGAATAAGGTATTAGCGGAAAGATATAAGACGGAAATCATGGAGCTTTCTAAAAGCTTGGGACTGCCTATTTCCTTAACAGCGGAGAGAGTTTTCTTTTATCCGGAGGTATTCCGCCTTACTGAGGAAGAACAGGAATGCGACGAGGAGACACTGCTTGCCATTGTGAATAAAGCGGTTAGTGAGTTTGTCTACTCTCGTTCCGAGGAAGGAAAGAAGCTGGAGGAGGATTTGGAAGCAAAGCTTTCCGAGATGGAAGGGTATATTTGCTTTTTGAAGGAAAGAGAGCCGGAAATTCGCCTGCAGTATGAAAAGCGTTTGCGGAAAAAGATAGAGGAGTGTCTGGAAGGACGTAATATTGATGAAGGAAGGCTATTGGAGGAAGTGGCAATTTTTTCCGATAAAGTGAGTACCGATGAAGAAATCACCAGGCTTGACAGTCATGTTCATCGTGCCAGAGCCTTAATTAAAGAGGAAGCGGCAGTAGGAAGAGATTTAGATTTTCTCATGCAGGAAATGAATAGAGAAAGTAATACTATTTTGTCTAAGGCATCGGATTTGGAAATCACGGATATTGCTTTGAAGGCCAAGAATTGTATAGAAAAAATGCGTGAACAGGTACAGAATATAGAATAGAAGAGGGGAAAATGGAAAAAGGTATATTGGTTGTGGTTTCGGGTTTTTCCGGTGCGGGAAAAGGAACCATCATGAAAAGAATTACGGAAAAATTTGATAACTACGCCTTGTCTATTTCGGCTACTACGAGAAGTCCGAGAGAAGGAGAAGTAGAAGGGAAATCCTATTTTTTTGTAAATAAGCAGCGCTTTGAAGAAATGATAGACCGGGATGAACTTGTGGAGTACGCAAAATATGTAGACAATTACTATGGTACACCCAGAAAATTTGTGGAGGATTGTCTGAATCAAGGTAAGGATGTGATCTTGGAAATTGAAATTCAAGGTGCGCTAAAAATCAAGAAGAAATATCCCGACAGCCTTTTGATTTTTATGACTCCGCCTTCTGCAGAGGAGCTTCGCAGCAGGCTGATCGGTAGAAATACCGAGGATGAGGAAACTATTAATAAGCGGCTGAGTCGTGCAATAGTAGAGTCGGAAGGTGTGGAAGCCTACGACTACATCTTGGTGAATGCAGATATTGACACATGTACCGAAAAACTGCATAATCTAATTCGTGTGTCCCACGATAGGGTGGAAGCGCATTTGGATTTAATAGAAAAAATCAGAAAGGATTTAAGGAGGATAGAAGATGCTACGTCCAACATATAACGACTTAATAGATTCTATGAATAAAAATAGAGAAGAGGGAGAATTGGAAGTGCAGTCTCGCTATTCTGTGGTAATTGCCAGTGCAAAGCGGGCAAGACAAATCATTAACGGAGATGCGCCTCTTGTGAAAGCAGATGAAGGCAGAAAGCCGCTCTCTGTTGCAATTGAAGAAATTTCCAAGAACCTGGTCAATGTAGAGAAGGGCTTGGATTATGAAGAGGAGCCTATTCAGCTTCAGGATATGGCAGAGTCTTATCCCCGCTTTATTGAGGATGAGGATTACGAGGACGAGGATTTGGAAGAGGAAGAAGAGGGCGACGAGGAAGAAACGGATTCCGAAAGTGGGGATGAAGACTACACTGAGGAAGGCGAAGAGGAAGACGATTATTCTGATGGGAATTATTCTTCAGACGGTGAGGAATAATGAAGCTTTATCTGGAAAGTCTCGGTTGTGATAAAAACAGGGTAGACTCTGAAAAGCTCTTGTCCGAGCTTTTAGATAAGTATGCAGGATCTGAAGTTACATCGGATCCTGCTGAAGCGGATATTGCGATAGTGAATACCTGCTCCTTTATCGGTCCCGCAAAAGAAGAAAGTATTAATACAATTTTAGACCTTGCGGAGTACAAGAAGTCCGGAAAATTACAGAAGCTGATTGTTGCCGGTTGTCTCGTGGAAAGATATAAGGATGAAATTCGGAAAGAACTCCCTGAAATAGATGAAATAGCTTCTGTAAAAGACTATGTCCGTCGATTGGACGGACAAATGAAGCGGGTTGAGAGCGGGGATAAGTTTACCCGCTATCTTAAGATTGCAGAGGGATGTGACAAGTATTGCAGCTACTGTATTATTCCTCGTCTTCGTGGGCATTTTCGTTCCATTCCCATGGAAAGTGTATTGGAAGAGGCCAGAGAGCTGGTAAAAGACGGGGCAAAAGAGCTGATTCTTGTTGCGCAGGAGACAACTCTTTACGGTACTGACTTATACGGGGAAAAGAAATTGCATATTTTACTTCGCGCCCTTTCCGAGATAGAAGACTTGGTTTGGATAAGAGTATTATATTGCTATCCGGAGGAGATAGACCGTCCTCTTATTGAGGAGCTTAGGGATAATCCTAAAATTTGTCATTATTTGGATTTGCCTATTCAACACTCATCAGACAAGATATTAAAGGCTATGAACAGGAAAACCAGAAGGGCGGAGCTAAAGGAAAAAATAGCTCTTCTTCGAAGAGAAATACCGGATATTTGTCTGCGAACTACGATTATTACCGGCTTCCCGGGAGAAACGGAAGAAGATCTTGAGGATGTCCTTTCCTTTATTTCGGAAGAACGATTTGAGCGCTTAGGAGTATTCCCTTATTCACAGGAGGAGGGTACTCCCGCAGCAAGGATGGAAAATCAGATCCCTGAAAATATCAAAAACAAGAGACTTTCTCGTATTATGGAATTGCAGCAGGGAATTGCCTTCCAAAAAGCGGAGGAACAAAAAGGACGAATATTACAGGCCCTGGTTGTGGGATACGACGAGGAAGAAAAGAGGGTGATCCTGCGAAGCTATATGGATAACCCCGAGATTGACAGCTTTATCTATGTGGACGGACCGGCGAGAGAAAATGGAGAGTTTTTATTCTTGAAGGTAGTGGATACGGAAGGCTATGATTTAATAGGAGAATATTGTGAATCTTCCCAATAAATTGACACTGATAAGAGCCTTGATGGTTCCCTTGTTTGTTTTTTTTATGTTGTTTCCTGCGGAAAATGAGCTTCTTTTTCGTCTTCTGGCGTGGGGGACTTTTTGCTTGGCATCTTTTACTGATTTTTTGGATGGCTATATTGCCAGAAAAAGAAAGCTGGTAACGAATTTTGGCAAATTCATGGATCCTTTGGCGGATAAGCTGTTGGTTTCTGCAGCTTTAATTTGTATGATACCTCTTTCTTATTTGCCTGCTTGGTATGTTATTATCCTAATTTCCAGAGAATTTATTATTTCCGGCTTTCGCTTGATTGCAGTTGAGCAAAACTTGGTTATAGCTGCGTCCTACTTTGGAAAGCTGAAGACGGCAAGTCAGATGCTTATGATTATTCTTCTTATATTGCAAATTCCCGCATTGAAGGTTCTTATGGACATTTTTGTTTATTTGTCTTTGATTCTGACTATAGTTTCTCTAATTGACTATTTATATAAGAATCGCAGTGTACTTGAAGAAGGAGGCTTTTAATGGGAGAGAAGAAAAAAGACAAGGAGATTTTTTATCCGCTGGACGCCGCTTTGGAAGTACAGTTGGTGTCCATTTTAAGGTCTCTAAAGAAAACGATTACAACAGCGGAAAGCCTTACCGGAGGTATGGTTTCTGCCGCTATTACTTCGGTCGAGGGGGCGTCCGACTGCTTTAAGGTTGGTTATGTTACTTATTCCAACAAGTCTAAAAGAAAGCTATTATCTGTAAAAAAAGAGCTACTTAGGAAAGAAGGTGCAGTTTCTGCAGCAACGGCGAAGGAAATGGCAATCGGTGCGATGATGGAGTCGGAAGCGGATATAGCAGTGGCTCTTACCGGGAATGCAGGTCCTGGCGTATTGGAGGAAAAAGAAGTAGGACTTGTTTATATAGCGGTATGTGCGGGCGGAAAGACAAGAGTGGAAGAACGGCATTTTACAGGAAATAGGAAAGAGGTTCGCGAGCAGGCGTGTAATGCAGCTTTGCTTATGGTTAGAGATTATCTTTTGGAAAAGAAGTAATGCGTCTATCAAAAGAATTGCGCTTTGGCAATAGAGCTAAAAAATATATTCCTTATTTACTGGAAAACCTGAGGGAAGGTCATATTGTACCGCTTTGCTATCTTGTATACAGCGGAACGGGGAGAAACCTTTATGAGTTTTACCCGTCTTCTATGCTTAAGCTAGATCATTTTCCCAGGGAAGAGGAGGAGATTCTTGGAATTGCCTACGGTTATAAGGATGCTCTTTTGTTGGTATCACTTATGACCATGGAAAAGCTGAGAGGAGAGGGGATATGTCCATTGCACTGATGGTTTTCAAATTTCTTCTTTTTTTTCTCTTGGCTCTTCTCGTTCTCTTTTTTATATTCGTTATTTTTCTTCTTTTTTTTCCGTTTCGTTATAGGATAAAAGGGAAAAAAGATAGAGAGGAGCCAAAGCCGGACGGTGAGCTTTCTCTCTGCTTTCCCGGATTTCGACTCAGACTTTCTTACAATGGAGGGGATTTGAGCTATCAATGCAAGGTTCTTTTCCTCACAGTGGCGGAAGGAGGAAAAGAATGAGTGAAAAAATAGAAAAGCTAAAGCTCTTTTTTATAAGCAAGCTGCGAACTTTTCAGGAAATCTTGGGGTTTATAAAAGAGCTTGGTAAAGAAGAAACAAGGGAAATGATAGCCCTGATACTTCTTGAAACATTCCGTTTTTTAAAAAGATGTAGAATCAGAAAAGCTGAAGGGATACTCTATTTTGCAATGGAAGATCCGAGCACAATGGGGCAGGTCTTGGAAGGAATAGCTCTGCTTTATCCCTTTATTCAAGATAAAATTCAAATAGTGCCGGAATTCGGAGACAACTATTATTATGGAGAGTTGTATCTGGAGGGGAGGATTCGATTGATTCATCTACTTATTCTTCTGTTTCGGCTTTTTAGAAATAAAGAGTTTCGTAAATTAGTCCTCAAGGGAGGTAAGCATGGCAAATAACAATACAAAAGAGCTTATTCAAGAATTATTTCAGGGAATGGATGGCTTTGTACAGTCAAAAACCGTGGTGGGAGAGGCCATTAAATTGGGGGATACTGTCTTGGTTCCCCTTATGGAGGTAAGCTGCGGACTTGCGAGTGGTGCTTTTGTAAAAGAAAGTACGAAAAAAGGAGATGGCGGAGCCGGAGCAATGAATTCTAAAATCACACCTGCGGCGATGCTGGTGATTCAAAACGGAAGAACCAAACTGATTCGGGTAAAGAATGAAGATGCTTTATCCAAAATCATAGATATGATTCCTGAAGCAATTGATAAAATTACAGGAGGAAAAGTAAGTACTTCCGCAGAAAAACAGGGGCAGGATGCACTTGATACAATGCTTCAGGAAGAAAGAAAAGTGAAAAAAGAGAAGAAGGGATATACAGTAATCTCCGGATCCGATAACGATAGCTTGGATTCCTTATCTGTTGAGGATGTTATTGATATTGATTTATCCGATTTTGAGGAATAGAATTCGCGAAGAGAATAAAATGAGAAGTAAAAATATAGGGGTTTTTGTTCTTCGAATTATGGATATAAAATTTCACTTGCAATCTAAATTCATTTTTGCTATAGTACTATAGTCGCTGTGAAGCAGTGGATTTTATAAAAGAGGGAGGTGCAATCATGGCTAAGTGTGCTATTTGCGAGAAGGCAGTACATTTCGGTATTCAAGTAAGCCATTCACATAGAAGATCGAACAAGATGTGGAAAGCGAATGTGAAGTCAGTTAGAGTGAAGGTAGATGGCGGTACAAAGAAGATGTACGTCTGTACTTCCTGCCTGCGTTCCGGAAAAGTTGAGCGTGCTGTTGCAGGCGCTGCAGAATAATGATAGTTTAAAAAGATATTGCCTCTCGGCAATATCTTTTTTTATAGTGCGTATCCTGCGCAAAGCGTGCGATATCTCGTTTTTAGTAAGTGTTGCAGGCGAAACATGAGGCCCCTTTTTTATGCCGCTAATACTTGGAAAATCTAAAAGATGGTATATGTAAAAAGGACTATGCATGACGAATTGCATAACTGAAGTGGCTTGACAGACACGCCGTACTAGTGTACTATGTTAATAGTTCACTAGTACGGTGTGTCTTTGTTCACAATGACAATCTTCCGTAAAGCGTGCGTTATTTTATTTGAAACATGTATCATTCGCGAAGCTTGCGGTATCTCATTTGAACAAGCTTTTCATGAAAAGCATATTTTATTTCGTGTTAGCGAACTGATAGTCATAAATATGTTATGGATTCAAAACTAAGAAAGGAGGGAAGATGCAATATAATTCCACACTCCCTATCTACCAGCAAGTAGAGATGGATATTATCAAAGATATGTTAAACGGTACACTTCCTCTTGGAGAAAAAATGCTTTCCGGTAGAGATCTTGCAGTGAAGTATAAGATCAATCCCAATACTGCGTCCCGAGTCTATCAGGAGCTGGAACTAAAAGGTCTCTGCTTTACCAAAAGGGGAATGGGGACCTTTGTGAGTGAAGATGAGGGGATATTAAAAGCAGAAAGGGAGAATCTTGCAAGAGAATACACAAAGGACTATCTAAGAAAAATGCAGGATCTTTCTGTTTCCGCGGAACAGCTAAAGGAATATATAGAGGAGGGAATCAATGATTCAAGTTACGAATTTATCTAAAAAATATAATGGAAGGAAGGCTTTGGATCAGGTTAGTGCAGAATTTCTGGATGGAAAGATATATGCTTTTTTGGGTCCGAATGGATCGGGAAAAACGACATTTATGAAGATATTGGCTAATCTCACGCAGGAAAATGAAGGAACGATACTTTTGGATGGAGAAAGACTTTCTGTAAAAAGTAGGGCCGAAGTGGCTTATCTTCCTACGGAAACACATGTCTATCCTTTTATGACTGTGGGTGAATTTGGGAGCTATTACAAAAGTTTTTTTAAAGATTTTAATAAAGAACGATATGAGAGCTGGATTAAAAGAATGGATATTCCTTTTAAAACACCCTTTAAAGTTCTGTCTTCAGGCATGGACAAAAAAGTGAGAGTAGCAGCTACACTCTCTCGTGATGCGAAGCTTTTGATTTTGGATGAACCTTTTAACGGAGTGGATCTTCTTGCAAGAGAGGAGATTGAAAGAATGATGATTGAAGTTATGGCCGAGGACCGTACCCTCATTGTTTCCAGTCATCTTGTAGATGAGGTGGAGTCTTATGTCAACTATGCAGCCTTCTTTAGTCAGGGAAAGCTTCTTTCTTTGGAAAATGTGGAAGAATTAAGAACTGTCCGACAAATGACATTGGTAGATCGATATAGAGAATTATTCGGAAAGGTGGTGGAGTAGAATGTTAACTTTAATTTCATATGAAATGCGGAAAACGGCACAGATTAAGATTGTATCCGTAGCCTTACTTTTGATTTTTGAATTCTTATTGCTTTTTGGCAGTATCAGCGGAAATATCGTGCTAATGGGGCTTTCCGGAACGATACTTCTTTTTTTCAGTTTCATCGTATTTCTTCTTTTCGGGCTTTCCAGTATGGTCAGTTTAAGTAAGGACCTGAGTACAAACCAAGGCTACATGCTTTTTATGCTGCCAAAGAAGAGCTATGTTTTTCTTCTCGCGAAAATTATAGAGAGCTTGATTAGTACTGCATGTATAGGTTTATTTCTTTATTTCTTGCTTCTCTTTGACATATTTTATTTTAGTGTGGATGTAGTCGAATTCGCCGATTTTTTAGATTTTATGTGGGGATTGACAACGGAAAATAAGATGGGAACATTACTCCAGTTTATTGTTTCTGTCGGCTTATTCTATGGCGGAGTATGGATTTACATGAGCTGTCTTGCCGTACTCTGTGTTACAGTACAAGCCAGTTTTTTTAGAGGAAAAATGCTCGCCTTTATCATTACTGTTGTCATATTTTTATTCTTAGTAGTTAATATCATGACAGGGGTTTCCTCCCTTGTAGATGAAATCAGACATGTAATAGGAATGACGGATGTGATGTCAGCAGGCTTGCAAGTTTTTCTGCTGTCCTTGATTTCCTTGGTATGTTTTTGCGGTTCAGCATATATGCTTGATCAGCATAGAAA
>CAUTEL010000009.1:0-17177 GCA_963537185.1 uncultured Oribacterium sp.
TTCTGCAAGAAGACCTCAAAAACTTGCAGGGGCGCTCCGTGATTCTGGATTGTTTATGCACGGATGAGAGCGGGGCAGTCTACAACATAGAATTGCAGAACAGTCGCTCCGGTGCAAGTCCTCTTCGTGCCCGTTATCATGCCGGAATCATCGATATGCATATTCTAAAAGCAGGCGAAAACTTTACCCGTTTGCCGGAAAGCTATGTTATATTTATTTGCAGAAAAGACATTTTAAAAAAAGATAAGCAGATTTATCATATTCATCGTGTGATTGAAGAGACGGGAGATTCCTTTCCTGATAAAGCACAGATTATTTATATCAACACGGAGAAAAGCAGCGACGACGAACTGGGTCGGATGATTAAGGACTTCTACACCGAAGACCCGAAAGAGATTTACTCCACGGTTCTTGCACGAAGAATCGCGGAATTAAAGATACCGAGCAAAACGGAGAAAGGGGAAGATGCAGAAATGACCACGTACTATGATCGTTTAAAAAGACAGTGGAAAAAAGAAGGGAGAGCCGAGGGAAAAGCCGAAGGCACTGCAAATGCAGAGGGAAAGATGGCTAAGTTGATGGGTCTTCTGGTGAAAGAGGGACGCATTGACGATATTACGAAGGCTTCTGAAAGCAGCTCATATAGAAAGCAATTATTAGAGGAATTTCAGCTGAATTAGAGTACAATATAGCTGTTAAGCCATAGAATAGATAAGAGTAAGGAGAAAGAATGACTACACAAGAAGAAAAAGCATATCAAGAACTGGCGACCTTGGAGGAGCGTTATCCTGTACTTCGCCCCTTAGACAAAGAGCTACGGGAAGCATTTTCTATGATGAAACACAGTTTTGAAAAAGGTGGGAAACTCCTTCTTTGCGGAAACGGCGGAAGTTCCGCAGACAGTGACCATATCGTCGGGGAATTGATGAAAGCCTTCTGTAAGAAGCGAAAAATCAAACCCGAACTGCTTTCACAACTAAAAGATTTATATGGAGACACGGAGGCCTCTTACTTTGAGAAACATCTGGAAGTCGGTCTTCCCGCTATTTCGTTCAGTTCTCAAACTGCACTGCATACCGCCTTTAGTAATGACCAGGATGAAACTCTATTCTATGCACAGTGTCTTCTGGGCTATGGAAAGAAGGAAGACCTGCTTTTCGGCATAAGCACTTCCGGAAATGCAAAGAATGTCGGCTATGCACTGAAGCTTGCGAAGGCAATGGGGATTCCCAGCATTCTCCTCACCGGTAAGGACGGCGGATGCGGGAAAGAGTATGCCGATCTCGCCATCATTGCTCCTTCCATGGAGACCTATCAGATTCAGGAACTGCATCTTCCTATCTACCATTGCTTATGTCTTATGGTGGAGCAGTATTTCTTCGGATAAGACTTAGTTTTAGGCGGAATGCACAAGGATTCCGTCCACAGCTTCTATAAAAGAGGGAAAGTAGGAGAAAGCCGGCTTTCCTTCTTTTCTTGCTTTCTCTCTTTCTTCCGCGCCATAGCCGGTGCCGAGAAGGATGGGATGCACGCCGAAAGCCAGTCCCGCTTCACAGTCCAGGAGCTTATCCCCGATCATATACGACGCGGAAAGCCACTTCTTCCGCTCCGGAGCGCTCTGATTCTCTTTCTCCAGTATAGCCCTTTCTTTCGCACTGAGGGTATATGCGGATTGCACAGGAGTAAATTGCACAGGGGCGGATTGCACACGCGACTGGTCAGATGTGTTTCTTCTCTCTACTCTCTCTGCTCTCTCTACACTCTTCCCGGGCGGGGTTTCTCTCTTTGCTTTTTCCGACAGCAGGAAATCCCACTCCGCCTGATAGAAGAGTCCCGCTTTCGGTTTTCTGCACGGGCAGTCTACTTTGTAGGGCGGTATCGCCTCCGGATGATGCGGGCAGTAATAGATACCGGACAGCGAAATCCCTTCTTTCACCAGTGCTTCTCTCATGAAGCGATGCACATTTTCCGCATCTTTTTCTGTATAATATCCTCTTCCGATTCCTGCCTGATTGGTCAGCACAACAAGAGAAAAACCGCTGTCATACAGGCGCTTCATTCCTTCTATGACTCCCGGAAGAAAACGAAAGTCCTCTACCTTATGCAGGTAGGAGACTTCCTCATTGATGGTTCCATCCCGATCCAAAAATACGGTTTTTTGCAGCATAATGGCACTTTACTCCTTTTTTTGCAACTTTCCGTACGGTACCTCTCATTACACAATCTTTCCGGATTGGACATCTTCCTGAAATCTTCTGTAATCCTCCGGCACACCGATATCCATAAAGTAACCGTCCGAAGGCAGCGCATGGATATTTATGGAACGGGAAAGCCAAACGGGAATACAATCATTTTCGAGACTTTGTTTTCCGGCGGGAATCTTTTCAATCAGACTTCTCTTCATGACATAAATTCCGCCATTGATTTCTCCTCTTCTCGGCGCAGTCTCTCCGCTGCCGCTCTGCTTCTCATTCCAGCGAAGGATCCTGCCGTCCGTGTCCTTCAAGATAGCGCCGTAACGCGAAACATCCTCTATCTCCCGACTCGCTATCGTCATATCGGCACACTTCCTGCTCTGCTCCTGAAAGAGGCTCCTATAATCCGTATCGAAGTAGGTATCCGCATTGAGAATGAGTACATCCTCTTCCTGCATTTTCGAAAGAGCATTTCGTATTGCTCCGCCGGTTCCGAGAGGACTTTCTTCATAGGAATACACAATGGAAATCCCATATTCTCTGCCATCCTGAAAATATGCTTCAATCTGTTCTCCCATATACCCGAGAGCAAAGATGAAGCGCTTTACGCCTTTTTCAGAAAGCATACGCACGAAGTAGTGGAGAAAAGGCTTTCCCGCAATATCCGCCATCGGTTTCGGCCTGTCCGATACCACGGAACGAAGCCGTGTTCCGAGTCCTCCACATAAAAGTATCGCTTCCATAACGGACTCCCCTTTCTTTATCCTTCCTGCTTATGCAGCTCAAAATCCTCTGCAATCTTCCGATAAACGGCATCCGGAGAGAAATGCTCCGCGATATAGTCCACCGCTTTCTTCGAATACTCCCGAATGGCGGGAAGATTCTGGTACAAGAGCACCGCCTGGTCTGCAAACTTACGCGGATCATCCTCTATCACCATCACCTCTTCCGCCTTTTCGATGCCTTCTGCGCCGCAGGAAGTGGTGAGTACTGCCGCCCCTTCATGCAAGGCTTCGATGACTTTCCCTTTCACTCCGGCCCCGTAACGGAGCGGTACTGCCACGATGCGACTCTTCTGGTAGAGCGCATGAAGCTCTTCATCACTTACAAATCCAAGCACCTCGACACCGTCCTGCTGCCCGAGCGCTGCGACTTTCTCCGTGACATGGCTTCCAACAATCCGGAAGGGCACGTCCGGAAGTTGCCTCCGAATAAAGGGAAGAATCTCCTCGCAGAACCAAAGTACAGCATCCTCATTTGGCGGATGGGCAAAGCCTCCTACAAAGAGGATTCCCTCCCTTTCTTCCCCGATCTTCTCCACGACCGCAGGCTTATCGAAGACATACGCGGTAATCGCCTTCACCGGGATGCTCTCATCAATCCGGTGAATCTCCTCTACTTCAAGAGAAGACGGATAATAGCTGATCGCCGCTTTCTCCATCACGGAAAATTCCAAGTTCCGAAAATACTGGGCCTCTTCCAGAATCTCCGCCTTGTGCTCAAGTTCATATTCCCTCTGCAAACGGAGAAAATGCAGGTCATGCCCGTAGAAGATAATCTTCCAGTCTGTATGCTCTTTGATAAAATCAATATACTTCGTTGCAATGTGCGGCCGGTTCAGATAGGCGATGTTGATCATCTCCTTGTTTCGTTCCATATAATTCCAGATATCTCCCTGCATTCCTGTGCCGTAGAGGACTTCGATACCGAGTTCCTCCAATGCCCCCGTGTAGGGCTCTTCTTTCAGGAAATTGTCTCCCAGGAACTTCACCATAAAGCCCTTCTCGGTAAGCAACTTCAGATACTGGTAGGTCGTTTTGGATCCGGCGTCCTTATCAAAGGTCGGAACATAGTGGTCTACGAATAGAATATAACACTTCCCCTGTCCCCGCTCTCTTGCACGAAACGGATTCGGATTCCCGGTATTGACATACTGTGCTTTCAGTTCTTCCTTCCACTTCTCCTTAAACTTCTCCTGATTCACCTTCTGATAGCGCTTTAATCCGCTTCCCTCCACATCGGTGCCGTTGGAAATGCCCTCATAGTGAATCACTTTCGACTTCGGCTCATAAAGCACCTTGAATCCTTTTTTCCGGACGGAGAAGGCGAGATCCGAGTCTTCGCAATATGCCGGCGCAAAAAGTTCGTCATAGCCTCCGATTTCTTTCCAAAGGGAAGTTCGAATCATAATTGCCGCGCCGGAAATATAGTCCACTTCTTTCACATAATTGTATTCGGGGGCGTCCGGATTCTGTAATCTTCCGTAGTTCCATCCGGAGGCATCCGACCATATAATCCCGCCGGCTTCCTGTAATCTTCCATCGGGATAGACCAGTTTCGACCCCACCATACCGGCATCGGGACGCCGCTCAATCAGGGCAACAAGGGAGGAAAGCCAGCCTTCCGTCACTTCCGTGTCATTGTTTAAGAAGAAAATGTACTCACCCCGGGCGAGTGCAGCTGCCTGATTACAATTCTTCAGAAAGCCCATATTTTCTTTGTTTCGTGCAATCACGAGATTCTCTGCAAAGAGGCGAAGATCCCTCGTCGCGTCCTGCGACACGTCATCCGCAATAATCACTTCATACGATGTCTCTTCCTGCCTTGTATTCCGAAGAATGGATTGCAGGCAGCGATAGGTATAGTGAATCTGGTTGTAACACGGAATCACGATACTGACCTTCGGTTTCTCCACCTTATCAAAGCGCAGCTTTCCTCCCTCCGCATAGGCTTCTCCTATCCTGAAATGCCCGACAATCCGGTTTCTCCCGTCGGGAAAGAGGAAGAGAGGAAGTGTCTTTACCGGATGCAGAAAGGTATAAGCAAAATAGTGCAGAATCAACCTTCTCCGGCTTTCTTTCGGAAAACGCTGATTGAAAATCTTTACAAGCTTCCTTGTGCAGCGGGAAAGTAAGGTCTGATGCCGATGAAGATACTGTAATTCTCTCTGCATCGCATCGATATCGCTTTCATGCGTTTTGATAACACTTTCCAGATTGCCTACGTGTACCTGTGTAAGGCGAAGTACCTCTCTTTCCTTCTTTAAAGCGAGGTCTTTATCCTTTACTTCCTCTTGCAGATGAAGGATATGCCTCTCTTTCTCCTGAATCGTCCGTTTCTGCTTCTGAAAATTCTCCGGACTGAAGCGTCCTTCCCGATAAGCCCAGGAATTACTGCCTTCATTTTCTCCGTGTACCATCTGTTGAAAGTCTCTTTCTTTCTTCTCTTCGGCAAGAAGCTCCGGCTTTCCTATAGAGAAAAGGCGGAAGAAACTTTCCTCATCCTTATACTTCAACTTACTTTTAAAGCTTTCATACCAATAGTGCAGGATCCGATACTCCAGGAAGCTTCTTTCCACGCCTTCCGGAAAAACCCACTCGCAGTCAATCAGAACGGCTTTGTCCTGCACCATCAGAACATTTTCAAAAAGAAGGTCATAGTTTGCAGGGCAAATCCACTCCTCCGTACCGAGAATCAGCTCCAGCGCTTCATGAAGTTCCTTCACCGGTGCTTTCTCCTCTACTATCAGTTCTCCCAGAATCTCCGAAATGCTCTTCCCTCTTAAAAAAGGATACGCGATGTAAGACAGAGAATCAGACGACTCATACGCTCTTCTGAATTGCTTCTCCTGCAATACTTCGATATTTCGCCCCGAGAAAAAGGCCTCCATAAGCTTCCGCTTCTCGGGAAGAGACTCAATGTGCGGATTGGCCTCCTTCGTGATTCCCTCTTTTAGGACGAGTTTCTCCCCTTTTTTCTCGGTTAAAATCTCCGTTTTGATCGCATACTGAGGAAGTCTCGCCGCATTGTACTTGATGTAATCCACTCTCTTACTGTGAATATCTTTCATCGAAGAGATGCCGGCGTCCTCCGTTCGGAAACTGTACAGAAAGCAAGGGGCAAAGGTCGGAAATACGCCTTCCTGCACAAGCGCCGTGACGCTCTCCTCTTCTTCCCCTTCTTTCGGAAGTCTATCCTTCGTATAAAAATGCACAGGATACTCCAGGGTGGGAAGCGGAAAATAAATCCGCTCCTCTCCCTTTTCATACTTTGCCTTTAAATTCTTTCCGATACTCTGCAAATCGGGCAGAGTAGTATACGCACAGTTTTCTTCCCGATAAGCCGTTGCCAGGCTTTCCAGGCTCTTTTCATTTCGGACCCCGAGAAGCAACTCTCCTCCCGGAAGAAGATACTTCTCTATCAGCGTAAAAAGCATTTCCTGCAAAGAGTCGCGAAACAAGGAAAGAAGCTTCCCGGAGAGCGCCGGAATCAGGACATAGTCGTACTGCCCTTCTTCCATGCGAAGACCGAGCCTCTTCACTCTCGGTCGAATCCGAGAAGCATAAATCTCTTCCACATCCTTCTCTGCAAGAAGCAGCACCTTGGCGTCGCGCTCCAGTCCTCCCCCTGCCGGAAAGAAATTAATCCAGTCAATGAGATTGCCTTGATAGTCTTCCAGTGTCATCCTTCGTGCCTTTCCAGAGTCACTTTCGACTCCATATCATAAATCCCTACCGTATTCTTGTTGGACAGCACGGTGATACTCGTGATGTCGTATTTTCTGTCATAGACCGTGTGCTCTCCGCCTTCAAAACCCGTACAGGAAATCGAAAGTAAATACTCTCCTCCCTGCAAGTTCATCTTCTGTGTAAAGGAGCAAAGGTACCCATCTCCCGCCTTGACAGACGGAATATTTTCTCCTTCAAAGAGGGTATTTGTCCCCGTGAGGTCCATGCCCCGCTTATCCTTTATCGTGAAGGTGAAAATGGGAGCCGCAATCTCGGCATGGAAGCGAATCCTCTCTTTGATGGTGAAGCTCTCCCCTTTCACAAGGATATTGCTGAGCTTCCCTTCATGGTCAAAAATACCGAAATCATATATCTCCGCTTTGCCGTTTCCATAAAGCTGTGCGGAAGGATTGATTGCCATTTCTTCTTTCATTAGACGCGGTGCAGAGGATGTTGTCCCGCTTTCTTCCTGTCCCGAAGAAAGCGCCCTTTCCCGCTCTGAAAGAGGCGCGCCTTCCCGCCTTTTTCCGCTTTCCTTCGTCCCGGAAGCCTCTTCCCGCCTGTTCTCCCTTCCTTCTCCGAGGAAGTCCTGTTCCTCCACAAACTTCTCCGCGTCGGGATTCTTTCCTGCAAGAATCTTCTTGTACTGATCCACCATCTCTCCGGGAAGTCCTTCTCCCACTTTCTTTCCTTTGTTGAAGAGGATCACTCTGTCACAGTACTTCATCACGGAGCCGAGGTCATGGGTCACCATCAGAATCGTCGTGCCCTTCTTCTTCAGCTCATCCATCCGGTGATAGCACTTTGCCTGGAAGAAAACATCGCCGACAGAGAGCGCCTCGTCCACAATCAGAATCTCCGGATCGATGGAGATGTACAGAGCGAAGGCAAGACGGACAAACATACCGCTGGAATACGACTTGACCGGTTGATTCACGAAGTCTCCGATATCCGCAAAATCGAGGATATCGGGCAATTTCTTGTCCATTTCCTCCTTGCTGATGCCCATCATCGTTCCGTTCATATAGATGTTCTCAATACCGGTGTAATCCTGATTGAAGCCCGCACCGAGTTCCAGAAGAGCACAAATACTTCCTCTGGTTTCCACGGTACCGCCGGTCGGGGTAAGCACGCCGGTAATAATCTTCAGCATCGTGGACTTTCCGGACCCGTTCGTCCCGATAATGCCCACCGCCTCTCCCTTCTTCACGGAGAAAGAAATATCTCTTAAGGCAAAGAAGTCCTTGTGATAGGACTTTTTTCTGATACTGACACTTTCCAGCAATCGATCGATTGCACGGTCATACAGTCTATAGACTTTGCTGACATCCTTTACCGAAATCAGCTCTTCTTTTTCCAACTTTTCTTCCTCTTTCAACGATGCTCCTCACTCTCTATCCGCATTCTGCATCTTTCTGCCTTCTTTTCAGACATTTGGAGAAATTATACCATTCTTCAGAATTTCGGTCAAAGATAAAAGGACTGCCGCAATATGCGACAGCCCTTCGTCTTAATCTACCTGGTATGGAAGCAATGCAATGTGACGAGCACGCTTGATTGCTGTGGTAATGGCTCTCTGGTGAGATGCGCAAGTACCTGTGATTCTTCTCGGAAGAATCTTACCTCTTTCGGAAATAAACTTCCGAAGTGTTCCGATATCCTTATAATCTACCGGCTTGGACTTCTCTCCGCAGAAAGCACAAACTTTCTTTCTGCTGCGGAATCCTGCTCCGGCTCTTCTCGGTTTCTGTGAACCGCCTTTATCTGCCTTCTGAAATGCCATGGCTTTCCTCCTTCATCGGCAAGCTTTCTTGCCTTCTTTCATCCTGAGGAAAACTTCCCAACCTAGGTGAAGGGGAGTCCCTCGTCCTCTACCCCATCAGGTATACTCATAAATCCTTCGCTTAAACTGTCGGAACCGCCCATAAACGGACTATTCGATTCCTTGGAATAGGAAGAGCTTCCGCCTCCCTGTCCCTTACTGTCTGCGAACTCCTGATCATCCACGATAATGTCCGTGGTATACACGGTCTGGCCATCTTTGTTCTGATAGCTTCCGGTCTGAATACTTCCGGAAACCAGCATACGCATACCCTGATGCATATACTTCTCCGCAAACTCCGCTCTCTGTCCGAAAGATACGCAACGAATAAAGTCTGCTGTCGGCTGACCGTCATTTTGATTTCTTCTTCCTCTTCTATCCACTGCAAGAGTATATCTCGCAACAGCTAGGCTGTTCTCGCCTTGGGAATACCGAATCTCAGGATCTCTTACCAATCTACCCATTAGGATAACTTTGTTCATCTTTTACTCGCTTTCCGCTTGCTTATTCAGCTACAGTTTCTGCTGCAGTCTCCGTTGTCTTCGCCTCAGCTGCTTCTTCGGGCTTAACAACAAGATAACGGATTACCGGCTCCATGATACGAACCTGGTCCTCGAGCTCGTTAGGAGTATTTGCATCTCCTGTGAACGGGATGAAATAGTAGTAGGCTTCTTTCATGTGCTGAATTTCATAAGCCAGTCTCTTCTTTCCCCACTCTTCGATAGGCTCTACAACAGTACCATTGTAACGGGTGATAAATCCCTTAATCTTTTCAATGGCTGCTGCTCTCTCCTCATCATCGAGCTTCGCACTGAGAACAACGCATAACTCATACTTGTTCATTCGCTTTTACCTCCTTATGGTCTCTGGCCTTTCCTTTAGGAAAAGCAAGGAATAGTGATACAGTCGCCTATTTTAGCAAAAAAACTGTATTTTAGCAAGCTAATTCTGGATTTATCTTGTCTTTTCTTTTTCTTTGTTTTTTGTGGAAGGGGCAAAGTAATTTTACCTTGCGCCCGGGCATTTCCGTCTTGTCTTATACTTGGCATCTCCGGCTTAAATATCATCCGAAAAAAAGATTCGCTCAGCCGAAAGCCTCTTTAGCAGCTTTTCTTCACTTTCTTCCGAATAGCCGCTATAGAGCCGGAAGAGCTCCGGATTTAAAATCTTCATCATGAGAACCGGATTATCCGGGAGTGCGTCCTCCTCGGAAGAAAATGCCGCTTCCTTCTTTCTTCGCTCCAGAAGTTCCTCTGTCGGTACGGCATAAAGGACATAGTCCTTGAATGCTCTCTTCTTAGAATCACGCATGCTGCAGCTCTTATCGTCCTCACAACCCTGCTCTGCAGAATTCTTAGAAGACTTCTCCCTTTTACTTTCCTCCTCGCTTTCCTCTACGGCAAGCTTTGCCACTGTCCGAAAGCCGTAGGGGCTGTAAATGCTCTCCGAAACGGGAATCAGGACACAAAAGGTCTCTCCTTCCTCCTTTAGAAGCTGAAAGCTGTAGTGAAGAAGCTCGCCCATGATTCCCTGTCTTCTCTTCTCTTTTTTCGTTGCCACCGCATAGATATAGCTTGCCGTGATTTCCTTTCCAAAGAAGGAGAATAAGAAGGGGTTTAGGTGAAGCATGGCAATAATCTCTCCGTCTTCCTCCATAGCAAGAATCCGCTTCGGTCTCTCCCGATAATAAAAGTCCAAAAATTCTTCCTTGTCTTCCGGAAAAATCTCCCGATACAAGGGCTTAGTCCTATCTTGCTCTTCCGGCGTTTTAAGAAGGAGTATTTTCCTGCTCATACTGCATTACCTCTTCCTCAAACTTATCTACAACAAAATTCTCATAGCCCTTGAAGTCCTTCTGTACAACCATGTATTTCCGTGCAAAGCCAATGGGATTATAGCTTTCCTTCGCCTTTCTTAGGCCGGCAAGCCCCATATCATCCTCTCGGTTCACGAGCTTTGCCTTAGGAAACTCATGGAGTAAAAATTCCTGATTGATAATCTGATAGATACCGGGAATCTCCGGGTTACCTTTTTCTATGGAAATGCAGGCCATTTCCTCCCTCGGATTATAGGCCCCGATAGAAAAGGCCTCCAATCGACCATCAATAAAGATTCCGCCAATATAGTGATCAATGCTCATGCAATTCTGCAAAACTTCATGAATGCCTTTGATTTCATACTCCAGAGTATCCTCACCGTTACCTTCTTCCTTAATACGAGACTGATACCAGCGGTCCAAAAACTCCCAGACAACGACCTTCTCACTGCAGCAAATGCTCCGGTACTCCCAGCGTCCCTCATATTCTCTCTTGAACTTGTTGACCCGATTCTTCTTCTTATAAAAACGCTTTCCCGACAGGGTCCGAAGCTCCTCCGCATCATAAAGGTAGTCTTTGAAGTCTTCCTCTTCCTTCACAAGGTAACGGGGATTCTCCTCCAAGGTGAGGAACTTCACCGCCTCCTCATCCGCAAGATAAATCTTTAAAGGCTGCTGTAAAACTTCATTAAAGTACTCCTCAATTTCTCGAAAATAAATCGGAAGATCCTTTTCGTCACAGTAAGGCATCGCCGTATACTTCTCGCCCTCTCTGTCCATCAGAAGAAAGAGAGCCTTGTCCTCCTCTTCCGCAATCAAAATATCGCAATACTCCCGCCATAAGTAACTGTCGAGAGCACAGCTGTCACAGGTTTTGTTCGGTCTGCGATAAAAATATGGCGCTATACGCTGGGAGTCCTCAGCCCGCAGTACTGAAAATTGCAGCTTCTTTGCATCCTGCATGAATATTCGTTCCTTTCCTTTTACACTCTTGGTCTAACATTTTACCACAGATTAGAAAAAGAAAAGGAAAAAAAACAGATTTCCTCCTTTCTTTATTCTTTTTTTAGCTTTCATCAGAAACAAGCTTCTCTGTAGACTCCTCTCTAATGATTTCCCTCAATCTATCACAGGGAAATAGACTTGAATAGCCCCCATATTCGGATAATATCCATATATGGATATGGTTTTATCTTGCCCCTTTTTTCTATTCCTCTTCTTTTCTTTCTTCTTCCCCAATTCCGTATATACGATTCAACTCCTCCGTATACTCCCCCTTATTCCTATACACTACAAGAGGAGGCTGAATTCGAAGCTCTACGCCGGCATTCTTTACCGCCTCAATAAGAAAAAGCTTAGCTTCTCCATCTATATAGGAATGTACCGTTCTAAGACTCTTGGGCTCAAGCTTATTTTCCCGTAAAATGCTGATAATCTCCGCCATTCTTTTAGGGCGATGAACCAAAAAAAATTTCCCGCCACTCTCCAGCGCAAAGCTTGCCGCCCTTGCCACATCCTGAAAATGACACAGAATCTCATGCCTTGCAATAAGTTTTTTTGAATCCGGATTCTGCAGATCGGATTGCATATAGGGTGGATTTGCCGTCACAATCTGATAGCGATGAGAAAGCCGTTCTCCGCTTTTCTTTCTTAGCTCCGTAATCTTACACAGGTCACCTGTCAACATTTCCATGCGCTCCTCTTCATGGTTGAGAGAAATGGAGCGCCGCGCAAGCTTTACCGCTTCTTCCTGGATTTCCAGGCCGCAGATTTCTTTAGCTTCCGTCTTAGCAGCAAGAAGCAAGGGCACAATACCGTTTCCGGAACATAGGTCCAAAACTCGATATCCCTTCTTAACGGATTCTTTGGCAAATGCGCTAAGCAGCACTGCGTCTATTCCATAACAAAAGGCTTCCGTATCCTGCACAATACGGTAGCCTTTACATTGTAAGTCATCTATTCTTTCCAAAGCTTACTCCAAATCCATTTTCCGACGAGGCTTGAACTTTAAGTCTGAAACAGCATACTCTCTAAGTTCTTTCTCGTCCTCTTTTTCCAAATTAACAATCAGCTTAACTTTCTGGTTTAAGACGGAAACGGAAATCACTTCTCCTTTTAAGCCGTCCTTTGTCGTTACAAAATCTCCCAATGCGGGAAGCTTGGAGTTTAAGAAGTCGTAGACTTCTTCTTCATTTTTTAAGCAGCACATCAGTCTTCCGCATACCCCGGAGATACTGCTTGGATTTAAAGACAGCCCTTGATCCTTTGCCATTTTAATGGATACCGGTGCAAATTCCGAAAGAAAACTGTGACAGCAAAGCGGTCTTCCGCATACTCCGTACCCGCCAAGAAGCTTCGTTTCATCTCTTACCCCGACCTGCCGAAGCTCTATTCTGGTCCTAAAGACGGATGCCAAATCCTTTACGAGGGCACGAAAATCCACCCTGCCTTCCGCTGTAAAATAAAATAAAGCCTTTCCCCTGTCAAAGGTGTACTCTACATCAATGAGCTTCATTTCCAATCCATGTTCTTTGATTTTCTCTTGGCAAAGAGCATAGGCCTTTTTTTCCTCTATATGATTTTCCTCATATTTTAATCTATCTTCTTCTGTCGCCTTGCGAAGAATTTCTTTCAGCGGCGCAACAATCTTATCTTCCGACACCTCTGTATTTTCCAGCAGAATCTCTCCGTACTCAAGTCCTCTGGACGTCTCCACTATCGCAAATTCCCCACGGGAAAATGGAATTCCCTTTGGAGCAAAATAATATACCTTCCCCGCTGTACGAAACTTAACTCCAACAACCTCTGTCATATAATAAAACTCCTATACTTCTTCACTAAGAAGAAAAAACATATCCATCATTTGAGAGGAGCTTTGAACATTATATAGTCTTCCCCTCTTATATCGTTCCAAATATTCTCCCCATTGACCTAAAGTCCGGAAAGAATAACGCTCTCTCATATCCATAAGTTGCACAAGAATTTCCTTGCCATAGAGCAAGTCAGGATTATGGCAACATTTACAGCATAGCACATCCCTTAAAATAATATCAAGAAAACAGAATAAATCCTCCGAATCCACCGTGCCGAGTTCCTCGGCAAAGCTTTGCAATTCCGGCTGTTTTTTATAAGAAATGGAGGACAGGAAGGTCGGAAGTCGGGATAAAATCGGATTCTCAAGGAGAGTCTGCCAGCGCTTTGCCATGTTCATTTCACCGGCAAAAACCTTAACAACTCGGCTCAAAACCGTCGGTAAAAGTTTCGCGGCATTTTGAGCAAGAAGCAAAATAACGACATGCTCCGGTGCTTCCTCAAGAGTTTTTAGGATCGCATTTTGCGCTTCAATTGTCATGGTATCGCTATGCCAAATCAGATAGACTTTATAAGATCCCTCTTTAGGAGAAATATCTACGGTGGCCTTCACATCGCGTCGTATCTGTTCAATCGAAATACTGCTTTTCTTTCCTCCGCCCGTTTTCTCTTCAAAATCCACGGAAATACAATCCGGGTGCTCCCCCTTATTCACTCTGAGTGCAATATTTTCTTTATATGCTTTAAAATCCGAAAAGCCCTTTCCCTGAAAATTCCCTTCTTCACTAAGAAGGCTTACAGCAAAGTCTTTTGCCATCCTTTCCAGCTCTTCCTCCTCTTGCCCAAGCAAAAGATAGGCATTGTGAATACGCTTAGTCGAAATTGTATACTGCTTCATTTCTTTTATACTCCAATGGTCTGAACCACTCAATCGGACTCAGCAGATTTATCTGCTTTGTATAGCTCACTAAGTATTTCGTTAAGACAAGAAGAAAGTTCAAGATTCAGGTAGCGCCTTTCTACCCCTGCTTCCTTCAATTTTTCTTCAGAAAAATCCTCGTCATCCGCCTTGAATCTGCGAAGTATTTCTTCCCTCGTCATATTTCCTCTGCCCTCTTCCCGATGAAAGGCTCTCTCCAGCCGAAGCTCATCGGGCACTTCTATATAGATAGGACAAATATTCTCCGGTCCGAGCTTTTGTTTCAGTTGCAGGTAGCTTTCCAGGGTTCCGATGGCAAGATAGCTTTCTTTCTTGCCTTTCCCTTCTTCAGTTCTATCGGCAGGTAATATCGTGCCGTAATACCACTTGCCAAATACCGTATCATATTCGCGAAACTCGGCCATGATTCCTCTATCGATATTGCTTTTAAACTGATCGGTACTGATAAAATGGTATTCTTGCCCTTCCACTTCTCCGTCCCTCATGGGTCTGGTGGTATAAGGGATTAAACTCTTCCACTTCGTCTTTTCCAATAATTTATGGAAAATGCTGTCCTTTCCCGAGGCTGATTTTCCCATAAGATAATATAACATACGGCATTTTCTTTCTTTATTGATTTACTCATGCTCCTTCATTTTGAATCATAGCAGAGTATTATGGTGAGCTGATTCCGGGCCCTACTTCTATGGTGTCTCCATCCTCCTTCGGTCCCTCTCCAATTTCGGCATTATCTGAAGAGCTCTTCTCTCCTCCCGACTTCCCTTTGCTTTCCGTCGAACCGCTTTTCTTAGATTCAAGAGTTGGAGCCTCTCCAATACTCTCTTTATCCCCCTTACTTTGCTTAGCGGTACTATCTTTGCTGTCTTTGCTGTCTTTTCCTTCTTTACTATCCTCCGCTTCTTTTGTGCTTTCATCCGTCGTACTTTCCCTTATTGACTCTGTTTCCTTGGATTCTTTCTCTTCTGTCTCCTGCTTTCCGGCCGCAGTTTCCTTTTTTTCCGCACTTTCCTCCGTAATAACAACTGCTTCCTTACTTTGCTCTGTTATCGCTTCCGTTTCTTTTAAATTAGGAAGACTAAATCCATAAATATTTTTAAACAAAAGGAAGCCGGCAACAATAGTCACTCCGGCAACGGAAAGAGCAAAAAGCAAGCGAAGTATATCAGCTATGAAATTAGCTTCCTTATCTACCCGTTTTCGTTTTTTTCTATTATCCTGCATTTTTCTCTCCATCTATTTTTCCGGTTTAAATGAGATCTTTTTCTCCGGCTGATTTTATCATGCACATTTCCCTTTGAAAAGCTAAATCCCTAAACCTTGATATTTTTAGCCTATAATACGCTAAAGCTTTAAATGTACCTCGCCGGATTGTATGAGCCTTTCTTCCCCATTATCCAATCTAATCTTCAGTTCCCCTTTCTTACTTATCTCCAGAACTTCCCCTTCTAGTAAAAGGGAGTTTTCATTAAAGCTAATCCTTTTTCCCAAAACAAGATTCTCTTTCCTATATTCCTCCAAGACTTCTTTTTCCTCACAGATATTGAAGTAATGAAATAGGATTGTAGCTATCAATTTATTTCGATCAAAGGATTTATACCTAAGCTCATCATATTTTCCAAAGATAGATGCAGCAATATCCTGTAGCTCTTTAGGATATCCTTCCTCCGGTGTGAAAAGATTAAGTCCTATTCCCATAATGCAGTATTCCAAAGAGGAAAGTTTTGTTTTATTATCCATCGGTTTAAATTTTCCTTCTGCCAAAATACCACATACTTTTTTCATGGGCTTATCCGAAAAATCATTCAACTTAATATATAAATCATTTACCCATTTAATAGACAGGTCTATCCCGTAAAGCTCTTGAATCGCTCTTTTTACCGCTACAGCCGCATGGGTCGTAATTAATAAAGGATTCGCATTATCGATACCGGGACAACTCAAAATAGAAAAGTACAAGCCCATAGACTTGGGAGAAAAAAAACTTCTGCCTTGTCTTCCTCTTCCGGCAGTTTGATAATCCGTTAAGAATACTGTTCCCTCGAGCTCGTTAATGGGATATTTAAGATAGTCCTTTAATTCCGAATTTGTGGATACGGAAGAAGAAAATATTCTAATAGACGGGAATACAAAAAAAGCTTTTCCTTTTCCAAGCTCTTTTTCTCTTCTCTCATGAAAATAGCGAAGGATATGTTCTTCCTTTAGTTCGAGCATGATGTCCCCTTTTCAGCAGTTTCCTTTTCTATTAATAATAGCCCCTTATAATACTCTTCGAGCTTAGAAAATAAATCTTGGTAATCTCCTAAAATCTTTTTCTTCTTAAGCTCTGCACCAATACTGTCATAAAGATAGTCTTTTTCATCAGAAATTGCCATCATTTGGAGCTTTCCTTCGTCATCAAATTGCAATAAGAAAATGCCTCCGATATCCTCCGTGAAAACTACTGCAATTTTCTCCAAACTTTCTTGCACATCCACAGGTAGATTCTGAAATCTGGGATTAAAAAAATATTTTTCTACATATGAGTTTGCTCCGCAAAGAACTCTCCTTGTTGCTTCTCCTTCTTCTATCCTATTCATACATAATCCTTTCATAAACGAGATGCTGCACGCTAGGCAAGCGGATACTTGTTTAGAATAAAAAAATCTCAAGGGATAGCCCTTGAGATAAATAAATGACGCCAACGAGAATCGAACTCGTGATACCACCGTGAAAGGGTGGTGTCTTAACCGCTTGACCATGGCGCCATAACTCTATAGTAGAGCGAAAGGCGAAGACCGGATTTGAACCGGTGATCAGGGTGTTGCAGACCCACGCCTTACCACTTGGCTACTTCGCCACACATTCTCTTGTCTTAGCGAAGAGAAATGGGAAACGCCTCCAGATGGACTCGAACCAACGACACCGCGGTTAACAGCCGCGTGCTCTACCGACTGAGCTATAGAGGCATAAATAAATATCCGTCAGAAAAGGATTATATCCAATAGGGTAAAGCCTGTCAAGATAAATCCGCTTTGTCACGAAGAACATCGCTAACTCTAGAAGTAAAACAAATCAATCAGACGCATTGGATAAGCCCTCGACCTAT
>CAUTEL010000010.1:0-16112 GCA_963537185.1 uncultured Oribacterium sp.
GTTGGGGACCGGGGAAGGCATATAAAAACAGCTATAAAAAATGGTAGAGGAAGTTTAAGGAGGCGAAATGCAAAAGTTTGATAAAGCAATGTTGAAAAAAGAAATAGAAAACAATGCCAGAAAGCTTTTCAGACGAGAACTTACGGAATTAAATGAGAAAGAAGCTTTTCATGCTGTTGCAACAGCAATACAAAATCAGATTATTGATGACTGGATTCTCACAACAAAGCGCGCGGAAGAGGAAGATCGGAAGAGGGTTTACTACCTTTCCATGGAATTCTTAATGGGAAGAGCTCTTGGAAACAATATCTTAAATCTTTCCGCTCACGAAGAAGTGAAGGAAGTCATTGAAGAGCTTGGACTGCATCTCTCCGCCTTGGAAGATGCGGAGCCGGACTGGGCTCTTGGAAACGGAGGTCTTGGAAGACTGGCTGCCTGCTTCTTAGATAGTCTTGCCACTCTCGGATACTGGGCATGCGGTTGCGGTATCCGATACAAGTATGGCTTCTTCAAGCAGCAAATCGTAGACGGATACCAGAAGGAAGTTGCCGATGACTGGTTAAAGGACGGGAACCCCTTTGAAATTCGTAGAGCGGAGCTTGCTAAGGAAGTGCGCTTTGGCGGATGGGTAGAAACCGTACAGGATTCAGATGGAAGACTTCGCTTCGTACACAAGGGCTATCAGTCTGTAGAGGCTATTCCCTATGATACTCCGGTAGTCGGGTACAACAATCATATTGTAGATACCCTTCGCGTATGGGATGCCAAGGCAAAGGAAACCTTTAGCCTTGATGAATTTGATAAGGGAAATTATCAAAAGGCGGTAGAATCCGCCAATATGGCAAGAAACATCGTAGAAGTGCTTTATCCGAATGACAATCACTATGCGGGTAAGGAATTAAGACTTCGTCAGCAATATTTCTTTATTTCCGCATCCGTCCAGACTGCGGTGGATTCCTATGTGAAAAAGCATAATGGAGACATCAAGCATCTTGCGGATAAGCTTGCGTTCCAGTTAAATGATACCCACCCCACCGTAGCGGTTGCAGAGCTTATGCGTGTTTTGATGGATGATTATCATCTGACTTGGGATGAGGCATGGGAGATTACCGTAAATACCTGTGCTTACACGAACCATACCATTATGGCTGAGGCTTTAGAGAAGTGGCCGATTGAGCTGTTCTCCAAGCTACTTCCTCGAATTTATCAGATTGTGGAAGAAATTAACCGCCGTTTTTGCGAAGAAGTGAGAAGCAAATATCCGGATCAGACTGAGTCCAAGATTGCTAAAATGGCGATAATCTATGACGGGCAGGTCAAGATGGCGCACCTTGCGATTATTGGAAGCCATGCAGTAAACGGTGTTGCAGCCCTCCATACGGAAATCCTGAAAAAGCAGGAATTGAAGGATTTCTATGAAATGTACCCGGAGAAATTCTCCAATAAGACAAACGGAATCACCCAAAGAAGATGGCTACTCCATGCAAACCCCGAGCTTGCAGAGTGGGTGACAAATAAAATCGGTGATCAGTGGCTTACGGATTTGTCTCAAATTGAAAAACTCTCAGTCTATGCGGAGGATAAAAAGGCGCAGGCTGAGTTTATGGCGATTAAACGGCATAACAAGGAAAGACTTGCTCGTTATATCTTTGAGCATAACGGCATAAAGGTAAATGTTGATTCTGTCTTTGATGTTATGGTAAAGCGTCTCCATGAGTATAAAAGACAGCTGATGAATATCCTGCATGTGATGTACCTTTACAACCAGATTAAGGATCACCCGGAGAAGGAGTTCTATCCGCATACTTTTATCTTTGGAGCAAAGGCGGCAGCGGGCTACAAGACGGCAAAGCTTACGATTAAGCTGATTAACAGTGTAGCCGAGGTCATCAATAACGATGCTTCGATTAAGGACAAGATTAAGGTTGTTTTTATTGAAGATTATAAGGTTTCTTCCGCTGAGGTCATTATTCCGGCAGCAGACTTCTCCGAGCAGATTTCCACTGCGTCAAAGGAGGCTTCCGGCACTTCCAACATGAAGCTGATGTTAAACGGAGCTTTAACCATCGGTACGATGGATGGAGCGAATGTGGAGATTGTCAAAGAAGTCGGCGCGGAGAATGCCTTTATCTTCGGAATGAGCAGTGATGAAGTTATTGAACTCGAGCACAACAGAAGCTATAAGCCCATGGACATTTTTAACAATGACCAGGAGATCAGAAGAGTACTTATGCAACTCGTAAACGGCTTCTACAGTCCGGAGGACCCGGAGCTTTTCCGTCCTCTTTACGACTCCTTACTGAATACTAAGGAGTCCGATGTAGCAGATCGTTATTTCATTTTAAAAGATCTTCGTTCTTATATGCAGGCACAAGAAGAAGCGGTAAAGCATTTCCAGGATAGAGAATGGTGGGCAAAAGCCGCCATTCTAAACACCGCACATGCCGGAAAGTTCTCTTCGGACAGAACTATAGAAGAGTATGTAAGAGATATTTGGCATCTGGATAAGATTGAAATATAGTTTTGAAATGGAAGATACTTTTATTTTATTAAGTAGATGCGGTATTTTTGAAAGAGAGATTTTACGCTTGGTTTAAGGTCCGTTTTCAAAGAAAAAAGTAGATTGTCTTATACTGGAGAAATAATGGATGTTCAGCTGCAACTGGATTTAAACGAGGAGGAGGAGAGGGGATTTAAGGACCTGATCCTCCTCTGTAATAAAGAAGACGAAACAGATTATGATATGGGGCTGGATTATGATTTCTTCTACAGTATTCGGAATGAAGAGAAGAAGGAAAGCGGTTTAAAGGAAGAATATCTGGCAATCCTTATGGGCTATAAGCTTGGAGAACAGGAGGAGGGAAAGGATATCCTACTCTGTACAGTATTTGTACATCCCTTTATGCGGGGGCAGGGGCTTTTTACCATGCTAAGTGAAAGTCTTTACGATGATTTTCGTGAGCAGAGAATTCGCTTTATGAGGAAGAATAAAGAAGAGTCCTTTCTTCATTTTCCTTATCTCTATTCGGAATATTTTCTGGAAAAAACATTGGAGCATCCTATTGCCTTTCCGGGAGAGAGAAGGAGCTATCCGTTTGGAGAAGTATATTTTTCTACTTACAACGAAAAAACGCTTTACCTTTACGGCCTTATGGTGGAAAATAGATTTAGAAGGCAGGGAAAAGGCGAGGCAATTCTGCGTGACTGCTTGGAAAAGAGCGAAGCCGGAGTGTATGAGAAAGTCATATTGCAGGTTGATTCTCGAAACAAAGCTGCTATGAAGCTATATATGAAAATGGATTTTGAAATAAAGGACAGTCTGTCTTATTATGATGGAGAAAGAAAGAGGAGAAAAGATGGAAAAGATATATAAGGTTATGAGAAATGCGGGAGGAGCATCGATTGCTATGGGCATCGTATTGATTACTATCGGGCTCATCACCGGTATTTTATCCATTGTAGAAGGTGCAATTCTCTTAAAGAGGAAAGAAGATTTGACATTTTAGGAAGAAGAGACTATGCGTGCTAAGGAAATGACCAGAAACAGGTGGGCAGCCGCGACTGTTTTTGCACTTTATATTCTTCTCCTATTTTACCTACTCTTCTTTTCTGAACTAAATGGAAGAGGCCTCATGAACAGGTCCCATATCAGCTATAATTTACAGCCATTTCGGGAAATAAAAAGGTATATCTTCCATTGGAAACAGATTGGACTTCTTTCTTCTTTATTAAATCTTTTTGGCAATATCATCGGGTTTGTGCCTCTTGGTTTTTTACTTCCATCCTTTTCCGGTCGGTGCAGGAGGTATTGGTATAATACGCTTATGGCCGGCTACCTTCTGTCCTTTGCTGTAGAACTTTTCCAGCTTATTTTTCGTGCAGGAAGCTGTGATATCGATGATATTATCTTAAATACCTTAGGAACAGCATTCGGATATCTTTTATTTATTCTTGTGCAGAGGAGAAGGGAAAAAAGAAGAAAAAAAGAGACAGCTCAGGCAGAAATTCAAAAAGAACATTTTCTTTAAGCAAACCTGAGAATGGGTGGAGACGAAACGGGACAGTTTGGAGGAAGAATTTGGAGAAAGAAAAAAGATTTTCCTACATAAGAAAGACGCTGGCAAGAGGAACTGTGGGGGCTTGTATCCTTTCCGGATTGGCTCTCCTTCTTTTTTTATTTTGCATAGGCTATTCTTTTTATAAAAAAGGAGAGGCAGGTCTTATACTGGCTTCCGTTGCTTTACTTTCAGTGAATTTTTCCGCCTTTTCACTCCGCTTTGCTATCCCTCTGGAGAGGGGGAAATTTTTAGAAAAGCGACCGATATATCTTGCGATAGGGGTGGATATCCTCCTTCTCTTCTCTTGGCTGTTTTTCTTATTTTTGGGAATTCGAGGCTGATTCTTACGAAAAAAAACTTTTTTTCGTAAGGCTTGTTTAATCTGATTTTGATATAATGGGGAGGTTATGGGAGAGAGATTACAGCTTTCATTAGAACGAATCAAAGCGATTCCGGATGAAGTGGATCAAAATATTCCTTACGGCATATTTTTTGCATCCTTAAGTGAATTTTTTTTCGAAAATGCAAAAGAGGAGAAGGAAATACTTTCACTTCTTCAGAAATGTATGGAGTCCTGTGAGGACTATTTATTTCCAATGGAAGCACTGGAAAAGGATGAGCTGGGAGATATTCTTTCTGCCCTACTGTACATTTCCCTTGGAATTGTATATGAGCAGGAAGAAAGAGCAATCTGTCGAGTCTTGGAGCTTTTTATTGAGATGTATTTACAGTTTATAAACAAATTCACTCCGAACAGGCAGAGCCTAAAAGATATCCTATATGCTCATTTTTATTATTATTGTGGAGAGTTTTTGGAAGAATGGAAGGATTATATCCAAGGAGTAAGCATTATAGAGGGCGATATTCCCGGTAGGCATAATCTGCTTTTTCCTCTATTCTTTTTAAGAAACCCGGTTTCTCCCTATTTTTCAGAGGAGTATGAAGAAGCACATCGAAATGATATTACACTTGTTTTGGGGAGTCGCTTACTTTCTCATTTAGAGCAGGAGTGGAGACGATTAGACAGTAAAAATCGCTGTCTTTTAGGGAATCATTCGCCGGTGCCGGAAGATTTTGATGAGAAGGAAGAGGAAAGAGGGGCGGGTGAGGTGCCGTGGACATCTTCTCCACATGCTTTGCCTTTTCAGGATTATCAGAAAAAAATTGCAAAGCTTTTTTTGAAAGAACGATAGAGTAATAAAACGAGAAGTCTCGTTTGTATTTGTGTAGAGTAGGAGGAAAGTTTGCGTAATAAGGGAAGAATTGTACATAGCATCCTTTGTCTCCTTCTTTTTTTCTTGTTTCCTTTGTCTAACTGCAAAACAACTTACGCAGCCACATGGGGAAGTGTAGAACTTACCGGAGAATCGGCTGTGCTGATGGATGCCGATACAGGAGCAATCCTCTTTTCTAAAAATGGGGAAGAGAAGGCGTATCCTGCAAGTATTACCAAGGTACTTACTGCACTGGTAGTACTGGATCATTGTGATTTAGATGAGAAAGTGACTTTTTCTCATGATGCTGTCTACAATGTGGACGCAGGTTCTTCCAATGCACAGATTGAGGCGGGAGATGTACTAACGGTCAATGATTGTTTGCATGCTTTACTGCTAAAGTCTGCAAATGAGTCAGCAAATGCTCTGGCGGAATATGTAGCAGGATCAAGAGAAGCCTTTGCGGAAATGATGAATGAAAAAGCGAAGGAGTTGGGGTGTACGGGAAGTCATTTTGAAAATCCCTCCGGGCTTTTCTCGGAAAATCATTATACGACGGCAAGGGATATGGCTCTTATTGCGGTAGCCGCCTTTCAAAATGAGAAATTTTTGGATATAGAAAAGAACCTTCGTCATACCTTAAACGGACTTCAGAGACTTCCTGAGGGAAATACCATCTATATGGAGCATAAGATGTTGCTTCCTGATTCCCGCTTTTACGACAAGCGCGTCGTAGCGGGAAAAACAGGTTTTACGAAGGATAGCGGAAATACGCTCCTTACTCTTGCCAAAGAGGGAGACAGACGACTGGTTACTGTTGTGCTGGGTGATAAAACACCTTATCATTATATAGATACAAAAGCACTTTTGGATTTGGGATTTTTGGAAACAGAACAGCAGGAATTGGAAGATTCCGCCCATTATCTGGAAAACATCCGCTTAGAAGCGGTGGAGCAAGGCTATATTACAGATGAGGATAAATTGCATTTTACCGGAAAGGTGCTTCTTTCTCTCCCGAAGGATGCAAGCCAGGAAGGGTTGGAATTTCAATTTTTAGTACCAAAAGCGGAAGAAATGGAAAATACTTCTTTGAACGATACAACTGCCAATGAGGAAAGTCCTACTACGGGAACGGATGCTTCCGTAAGCAGTGGCAGCTCTATACGTCGTCTTAAGGAAAAAAGCTTACCCGAACTGGTATTTCTTTTAGACGGAAGACAGGTTGGTAAAGCGAGTCTCTATAAGGAACAAAATATTCGGGTGATGTTCGAAGAGGCGAGCCCTAAGACAAAAGCTGCTTTTTTTGCAGTAACGATTAGCGGAGTTACAATAATTATTGCAGTATTGGCCTTTCTTTTTGGCGGAGGAGCTCTCTACGGTGTAAAGAATATTGCAGATGAACATAAAAGGAGAAAGAAGTGGAAGGAACGAAGAAAGAAGAGATTGGAAGAGATGAAGATTTCGGAGGAAGAATTCCGGAAGCTCATGGAAGAACGAAAGAAGAGAAAGAAAAAATAAAAGATGAATCCGCAGAGAAAAAAATCAAAAGAAACTTTGTAAAAACGGAACAATCTGATGATGTGGAACTTATGAAGGAAAGGGAAAGACTTCGTAAAGAAAGAAAGGACCGTTCTGCAAAACGACTGGAAAAGAGAAAAAAAGAATTTCGAAAAAAGCTCTATATTGCCTGTGGAGGAATTATCATTCTTCTCCTCTCTCTATTTTGCTTCATTCATTTCAGAGCCGCTGCTCCAAATCGTATTTCCAAAGAGAATGCAAATACTGCGGAAAAAAGCGTACAGCTGACCATCGTGAAGCAATTGTCCGAGGAAGAGAAGACGCAGCTTGAAAGCTATGCAAAAGAAGAGGGCGGGATAGAACTGCATTTCTTGAATCCTGAAACCGGAGAGGGAGAAATGAAAAGTGAGATGCAAAGCCGGAAAACGGATTTAATTCTTGGCGGGGACGGACAAACTGTGAATTTTCTTTCTAAATTAAGTGAAGAAGAGAAGATTCCCTACCTTGCTACTACCTTTATTCCCAAAGACTCTTTGCGGGAGCACAGTTTTTGTTTAAGCAGATCGGTAGAAAATCAAGCGGTAGATCTCTCTTTCTTTGCCTACAACGAGGCATTTCGTTCTATGGGAATCTTGTTGCCTGACGGGAAGTCTGATCTCTTATCGAAGGAAGTAACAGAAGCCTTTCAGGAGCTTGGGGGAACTGTAACGGTTTATAGCTATTCTTCCGAAGATGATTTTAGATCAAAGCTTAGTGAACTGGAAACTGCAGGAATTGATATTCTCTTTTTGGAATATTACAGTGAAGAAGCAAGTGCTATTTTGGCAGAAGAGCATAATTTTACCGTTTTACTTGGAGAAGACTGGGATAGGGCTGCTTTTCCCGGTGATACGCAACTGCAAACCAATTGTCTTTTGTATGGAAAGAATACAAAGAATGAAACAGTTTCGGACAGTGAAATAAGTGAGATGGAAACATCTTCTCCCGAACAGGAAAGCATAAAGTCGACACAAGTGGAGGAAGAGTCGGAAGCAACAGGTACTGCGGATTCTGTTTTATCGATTGTGGAAGATGAGCAAGTTGGAAGGGAGAAGGATGCTATAGCCATCCTCCAGATGGCCTTAAAAAACAAGGGAAAGAGTCTGATGGAAAAGCTTTCCGATTTACAGTATCAGGGAATAGACGGAACGTATGCGTTAAAAGCCGGGGACTATGCACTGAAAGGACAAGCTGTTTTCTATGAAATCATAGAAAATAAGCGAGTAGAACTCTCTTAAAGCTTGGAATCCTATAAGGAGATTTGCTTTTTACAGATGGCACTTTGGAATCCGTAATCGTTTGCGAGTTTAGTGAAAATCTACTACTAACTTAGAGTAAAAATGAGGAGAGAGTATGCAATTTACCAAGATGGAAGGTCTGGGAAATGACTACATTTATATCAACTGTTTTAAAGAGAAGATAGAGAATCCGGAAGAGCTGGCAATTAAAATGTCGGATCGTCATTTCGGTGTCGGAGGTGACGGCATCATTCTGATTGAGCCAAGCGATAAGGCAGATGCCTATATGCATATGTTTAATGCAGACGGATCGGAAGGCGCAATGTGCGGAAACGGGATTCGTTGTACTGCAAAATACATCTATGATCATGGGATTGTGCGCCCTGATACTCCACTAATCAAAATAGAGACCAAGTCAGGCGTGAAAGAGATTCGCTATGAAGTGAAGGATGGGAAACTTTTTAAAGCCACGGTGGATATGGGAGAGGTGAAATTGGACGGAGAGCTTCCGGAGAAGATTCAAGTTGAGAATCTTAGCTTGTCCTTTGTGGGAATCAACACCGGAAATCCGCATGCCATCTACTTTTTAGAGGATAATCCTGTGCTTGGAGAAAGCATCTATACCATTGATTTTGCACGATATGGCAAAAGCTTTGAAACTCATTCCCGCTTTCCGAATAGGGTGAATAGTGAGTTTATCGAGATAAAGAATAGTAAAGAAATCAATTTCCGGGTTTATGAAAGAGGATCGGGAGAAACCCTTGCCTGCGGAACGGGGGCAACTGCCGCGGTTGTTGCGGGAAATCTCTTAGGGAAGCTGGATGAGAAAGTCTTAGTTCACCTCTTGGGTGGAGATTTGGAGATTTACTACGATAAAGAGAGCCGACATGCCTTTATGACCGGTGAAGCAAGAGAAGTTTTTAGCGGAATTTGGGAAGAATGACAAAATCCAAACTTCTTTATGCTGTGAAGGTCCGTTGCAGGGCACGCTCTCGCTAACCTCGCCTGACTGAGCAGTGGTTTTGTTAACCACTGCTCACTTTGCTTCGCAAAGCAAATTCCTTCGGAAGTTGGTCTCGTACAGGACAACTTTTCTGATGAAAAGTTTGTCCTTACGTAGGGGATACTAAGCGAAAAACAGCATTTCATGTGTTTTTCGCAAGTACCCACGGGCTCAGATTACCCTGCAAGGGACCTCCACAGCATAAAAAACATCATCTTTGATTTTTTACAGCTCTCTAACTTCCACTTTCCGTGTAAGAGTTCTTACTTGTATTAAATTTTATACATATTGCAGGCTTAGAGTAGAAGCAGTCCGTTTCCGACTCCCAGTCTATCTGCGCCTGCAGCGAGAAGTTCTTCTGCAAACTCCTTACTTCTGATTCCACCGCTTGCCTTAATCTGCATCTTATTTGAAACGGATTCTTTCATGAGGTTCACATCTTCCACAGTAGCTCCTCCTGTAGAAAATCCGGTAGAGGTTTTTATAAAATGAGCACCGGCTTCTTCGGAAAGCGCGGAGGCTTTTTTGATTTCTTCTTTTGCAAGGAGGCAGGTTTCGATAATGACCTTTACAATAGCCGGCTTGGAAGCTTCTACCACAGCCTTGATATCTTCTCTTACATAGTCATAGTCCTTGTCCTTCATGGCGCCGATCTGGATGACCATATCGACTTCCTCAGCACCGTCCGCAACAGCCTGCTTTGCTTCAAAAGCCTTCGCCTTTGTAGACATCGCTCCCAAAGGAAAGCCCACTACACAGCAGGTCTTTACACCGGAGCCGGAAAGAGCTTTTGCAACTAAGGGTACATAAGATGTATTTACACAGACAGAGGCAAAGCCGTTCGCCTTTGCTTCCTCACAGTAGCGGAGAATACTGTCTTTCCCTGCCTCCGCCTTTAACATCGTGTGGTCAATTTTCTTTGCAATATCCATAGCTCCTCCTTATAAATGATACTTTTGTTTTAACAAAATGAAGTAAAAATGAAAGCAATATTTCCTAAAGAAAAATTCTCCCGATATTTACTCAGACAAAGCGTGTGGAGACGCCGGCACTTGCAGCTTTCGAGCAAAGCGAAGAAAGATGCTTAGTACCGCTGCGTCGTAACCGAGCGAGAGCGCCTTTGGAAGAGTTAATATCGGGAGAATTTAACTATATTCAATTGAATGAGGACGACTTTCCTGATGGAAAGTTCGTCATTTGCACTTCGTTGACTGAGCGTGGACTTGTAGTCCACCGCTCACTTTGCTCCGCAAAGCAAGTCCCTGCAGGCCTTGGTATTGTACAGGACGACTTTCCTGATGGAAAGTTCGTCCCTAGGCCTTATCCCGTATCTTGTTTTGGGCTACGGTCAGCATCAACTTGATTCGATTTAACTGGTTTACTTCCGATGCGCCTGCATCATAATCCACGGCAATGATGTTCGCTGTGGGATTATGCCGCTTCAGCTCTTTGATGACACCCTTTCCGACAATGTGGTTCGGGAGACATCCGAAAGGCTGGGTACATACGATATTATCTACCCCTTCGGATAAAAGTTCAAGCATTTCACCGGTTAAGAACCAGCCTTCTCCGGTCTGGTTTCCGAGGGAGACATATTCTCTGGCAAGGGAAGCAAGCTCTCGGATATCGCTAGGTGCGGTAAAGTGCTTGGATTTCTGCAATTCCTTCTTCGCCGTCTTACGGAAGGACTCGAGGAGAGCTATAGCAATATTGCAAAGGGTTTTTCCCTTCCAGGAAGCCCCTAAGTTCTCGTGCTTAAAGTTCTGGTTGTAGAAGCAGTAGAGCAGGAAATCCATAAGATCCGGCATCACGGCTTCAGCCCCCTCTTTTTCAAGGAGCTCAACAATGTGATTGTTGGCAAGAGGAGAGAATTTTACAAGGATTTCTCCTACGATTCCAACCTTCGGCTTTTCTTCCGAGGAGAGTGGAATGTTGTCAAAGTCACGGATAATGCCCTTTACATTTTTACCAAACTCGAAGAGCGGGATGCTCTTCTTGGAAAGGCTTTCCTGACAGATTTTCTTCCATTTCTGATGTACCGCTTCCGCAGCACCGGCCTGCAATTCATAAGGCCTTGTGGCATAGAGGAGACGCATAAAGAGATCTCCGTAAACTACACCTTGCAAAGCTCTTGTAAGAAGCGGAATCGTCATCTTAAAGCCCGGAGTGGATTCCATCCCGTTTGCATTTAAGGAAATAACGGGAATATGTCCCATTTCCGCCTTATCCAAGGCTCTACGAATAAAGCCGATATAGTTTGAGGCACGGCAACCGCCTCCGGTTTGTGACATGATGACGGCAGTCTTATTTAAGTCATATTTTCCGGAAAGAAGCGCTTCCATAACCTGTCCTACCACAATGATGGAAGGGTAGCAGGAATCGTTGTTTACATACTGCAGTCCCGTGTCGATAGCGGAACGGTTATCGTTATCCAGCACCACAAGATTGTAACCCTCCGCACGAATTGCCGGCTCAATAAGCTCGAAATGGAGTGGCGACATCTGCGGACAAAGAATGGTGTAGCCCTCCTCCTTCATATCCTTGGTAAAGAGGGTTCTCTTGTACTGCTCGGAACGAATCTTTCTTCTGTACTTCTTCTCGGAACGCACACGGATAGCGGCGAGGAGAGAACGGATACGGATTCTAGCGGCGCCGAGGTTATTTACCTCGTCAATCTTTAATACGGTGAAAATCTTGTCGGAGCCGTTCAAGATGTCTTTTGCCTGATCCACTGTTACGGCGTCCAAGCCGCAGCCGAAGGAGTTTAATTGGATAAAGTCCAGATTTTCCTGCGTCTTCGTAAAGGCTGCCGCGCGGTAAAGACGGGAGTGGTACATCCACTGGTCGGTTACAATAATCGGTCGTTCCACTTCTGCAAGGTGGGAAATAGAGTCCTCGGTCAGCACGGCAAAATTGTAGGAGCTAATAAGCTCCGGTATACCGTGGTGAATTTCGGGATCAGCATGGTAGGGGCGACCGGCAAGGACAATCCCTCTGTGTCCGGTTTGCTCCATCCACATCAGGGTTTCTTCTCCCTTTTCCTCTATATCTCTTCTCGACTGAAGAAGCTCTTCCCAAGCAAGATGGGCGGCATTTCGAATTTCCTTTTCCGTAAAATTCCACTCTTTAAACTGTTCGCCGATTTTCTCCATCGTCCAGTCTCCGGCAGGCTTCACGGAATCCTTAATCTGCTTCGGGTGCACAAAAACCTTTGTGAGCTGATCCGTGAGGATTTTTTTGTTCGTAAAGGCGAGGAAGGGCTTCATAAAGAAAATGCTCTTTTCCTCGAGATTTTCTACATTGTTCTTGATATTCTCCGCATAGGAAGTTACCATGGGGCAATTGTAGTGATTACCTGCTCCAGCTGTCTCGTTTCTTTCATAGGGAATACAGGGGTAGAAAATGAACTTCTGTCCCTTGTTGATTAGCCACTCAATATGGCCGTGTACAAGCTTTGCCGGGTAGCACTCGGACTCGGAGGGGATGGACTCGATACCCATTTCATAAATCTTCTTGTTGGAAGAAGGGGAGAGTACCGTACGGAAGCCGAGTTCCTTAAAGAAAATGGCCCAGAAGGGGTAATTTTCGTACATATTAAGCACTCTTGGGATTCCGATTTCTCCGCGCCTTGCTTCTTCCGGAGAAAGCGGCTCATAGCCGAAGATTCTCTTTACCTTATACTTAAAGAGGTTTGGAATTTCAGACTTTGCTTTCGGAAGTCCTGCACCGCGCTCACAGCGATTTCCGGAAACGAACTTTCTTCCGTGACCGAAATCGTTAATGGTGAGCACGCATTTATTGCTGCAAAGCCCGCAGCGACTCATGGTGTTCTCATACTGTAAGTCTAAGATTTCATCCAAAGGAAGCATGGAGGTCTTTTTGTAGCCGGCCGTATCAAGCAGTGCTTTATCTTCTTCACCGGCAAGAATCTCGTCTTCCAGCTTTTCCGTTTCGATATAGTAACGCTCTCTGGCAATAAGAGCAGCACCAAAGGCACCCATGATTCCGGCAATATCCGGACGGATTACATTCTGTCCCAGAGTCTCCTCTAAAGCACGAAGCACGGCATTGTTGTAGAAGGTTCCGCCCTGTACCACAATATGCTTTCCGAGGTCCTTGGGATTCGTTACCTTGATAACCTTATATAAGGCATTTTTAATAACGGAGTAAGCAAGACCCGAGGAAATGTCGGCAACAGTGGCTCCTTCCTTTTGGGCCTGCTTTACATTGGAATTCATGAAAACGGTACAGCGGGATCCGAGGTCTGTCGGATTTTCCGCAAAGAGTGCCTCTTTGGCAAAGTCTTCTACGGAATAGCTTAAGGACTTCGCAAAGGTCTCTAAGAAAGAACCGCATCCGGAGGAGCAAGCCTCATTTAACTGCACATTGTCCACCGTGCCGTCCTTAATATGAATACACTTCATATCCTGTCCGCCGATATCCAGAATACAATCCACTTCCGGCTCAAAGAAAGAAGCGGCATAGTAGTGGGCAATGGTTTCTACCTCACCCTCATCCAGCTGAAAGGCAGACTTAAGAAGAGCTTCACCGTAACCGGTGGAGCAGGAGTAAGCAATTTCCGCATCGGGGGGAAGCTGTTCCTTAATCTCGGCTACAGCTCTCATGGCTGTCTTAATAGGAGAACCCTCATTTCCGGAATAGAAAGTATAGAGCAGTTCTCCGTCTTCGGAGATTAAAGCGAGTTTTGTAGTGGTAGAGCCTGCATCAATACCGAAGAAGGCTTTTCCATGGTAATCCTTTAATTCTCTTCTCTTGACCTTTGCTTTTTCATGTCTTTTTACAAATTCCGTATATTCCTCTTCGGAAGAGAAGAGAGAGTGCATTCTTTTAATCTCACTGTCCATCTGAATTCCTGCGCGAAGGCGGGGAATCATTTCGGAGAGCTGAACAGGGGGATTTTTATCCTCGGCATTTAAGGCAGAGCCCATAGCCGCGTAGAGGTGAGAGTTCTCCGGATTAATGATTTCGTCATCCGTGAGTTTTAAGGTACGGATAAAGCTGTTTCGAAGCTCCGGCATAAAGTGGAGAGGACCGCCGAGGAAGGCAACATGACCGCGGATGGGCTTTCCCTGTGCCAGACCGGAAATGGTCTGATTGCATACGGCCTGGAAAATGGAAGCGGCAAGGTCTTCACGAGCCGCACCTTCGTTAATCAAAGGCTGAATATCGGTCTTCGCAAAAACACCGCAACGGGCTGCAATAGGATAAATCATCTGAAAGTTCTTTGCGAGCTCATTTAAGCCGGCTGCGTCGGTGTCGAGAAGTGACGCCATTTGGTCGATAAAAGAACCTGTACCGCCGGCGCAGATGCCGTTCATTCTCTGGTCGATTCCGCCCTTAAAATAAATAATCTTTGCGTCTTCACCGCCAAGCTCAATGGCAACATCCGTCATAGGATAGTTTTCTTTTAAAGCGGAAGCCACAGCGACAACCTCTTGGCAGAAGGGCTGTCCCATATGCTTTGCAAGGGTTAAGCCGCCCGATCCTGTCACAACAATACGACAAGAGAGGTCACCATGTGCCTCTCTTGCTTCTTCTAAAAGATCTGCTAAGGTTTCTTGAATATTGGCGAAATGCCTGCGATAGTCTGAAAAAATAAGATGATTATCCTGATCAAGGATAGCTACCTTTACGGTAGTAGAACCAATGTCAATGCCCAGTCTGTAAGTTTCCGTCATAAATACACCCAATCTATACTTTCTAAGTCTTAACAAATACTGCTTAATTTTAATAACCAACAGTTTGTAACTCTAGCACAGATAGGGGGGAGCAACAAGGAAGGCTTTCTAAAAAAAAAATAAAAGTTTAACTAAGTTAAAACTCCTGAAAAAGAGATTTTGGGGCTTGAATATTTAAATTAAGAAGATAGGCGATGCTATTTTTATCTCTTTTTGCATGCTAATATCTGTATATGGATAAGATTTCACTGAAGCTAAACCTCCGGTTTACTAAACTCTACCACGCTTCGGTTCCCTCTTTTTCCGGACATAGCTAGAATAAATGCAAGAATAAATTAAAAAAGGAGATTAGGCTATGAATAATCAATCGATGGGCGATATGATCAGTACGATTAGAAAAGAAAAAGGAATGACCCAAAAAGACTTGGCGGATAGGCTAAGCATAACCGACAAGGCTGTTTCCAAGTGGGAACGAAATCTAGCTTTTCCGGATACGGCAACGATACCCGGACTTGCTGAAATCCTTGGCGTATCCGTGGAAGAACTGATGAACGCGAAGCCCATTCCCGAAAGTAGACACAAGGGCGCTTCTTACTTATTGAATATCATCTTGAAGGCTCTACCTACGGCAATGGGCATTGCCGTTCTTGTAAGTTCCTTATTGGGGGAACTTGACCGGAAATCCGCTTTTACCATGCTGGGGATAGGGCTTCTTTCTGTGGGAATTTACCTGCTTAGATTGAAGGACTAAATAGGGAAATGCTCTCTGGAAAGAGCTTTGTGAGTTGCTATGTTATTGTTTACCTTCCCACCATTTTTGTAGTTCTTTCTTTCCTTTTAAAGGCTTTGTAAAATGGGAATAGACGATATTGGAATCAAAGCTTGTTTGTAAAATACTCTCAATCTGCCTTACAATGCTTTTTAGTTCCAACAAATCCGTACAGTTTTCTATATAAAATGCCTGCTTTGTTTTCTTATTGAGCAGTATTATCTCTTCCTTGGAAGAAACGCAATAATCTTTATGGTGGTGGTATAGCAAGAATTGTTCACTTGTTAAGGATAGATCAAAACAGGCTTTCAAGCCTTTTGGTGCATAAACAGAAATACTCAGTTTGCAGAATTTTCTTTTATCTATTTCCTTATCGAGCTCAAAAGCATATTGAATCCCCTTCATATTGCTAAGGTCAAAACTAAAACTTCCTTCTCCGCCTATTTTCTTAAACTCCATTTTTTAAGTATCCAGTCCCAGCCTTTTTATAAATTCGAAATAATCACTTTGCCTATATAATTCTTCAAAATATTGTTCTAATAGCACTTTGTTGGACATCCACTGCGGACTATTG
>CAUTEL010000011.1:0-15789 GCA_963537185.1 uncultured Oribacterium sp.
ATTTAAAAACAGTCTAATAAATATTTTGCAATCTGCTCAAGATTGCCTTGTTTATCTACTGCTCCGAGCTTATAGGCTTCCATGGGCATACCGTAAACTACAGAGCTTTCTTCATCCTGTCCTAAGGTATAGGCACCTTTTTCATGCATGGCAAGAAGGCCGTTCGCACCGTCCCTACCCATGCCGGTAAGAAGGATGCCTACAGCATGAGAAGCACACTCTCGTGCGACGGAAGAGAAGAGATAATCAATAGAAGGGCAGTGTCCGGATACCTTTTCCCCTTCTGCGCAGGAAACCCTCAGTCCTTCCCTGTCTTTAATGACCTGCATTTGAAGTCCTCCCGGAGCAATAAGACAGAGGCCGGGATAAAGCTTGTCCTGATCTTTTGCCTCTCGTACCTCCATCTTGCAAAGCCTATCCAAACGCTCTGCATACATATTGGTGAAAACCGGCGGCATATGCTGTGTGATGACGATAGGAGGAAGATTATCGGGGAGCTTTTCCAGAACGGCAAGAAGAGCCTCCGTTCCTCCGGTGGAAGCTCCCATAGCAATGATTTGAATAGGATTTTTATAAAATGAGGATTCGTTCATCACTACTCCTTGCAAGATCCTGTCAGGTATATTTTATTATTATAGCACAAAAAGGAGAAAATGCTTTATTTTCTAAGTAAAAGGAAAGCCCTATCTCGAAAACCTATTGAATAGGATTTCAAGGATAAGGCATCGTTTTTAAGCTTCTTTTCGATAGATAGCCGGCTTGATATACTTATAAGGACAACTTTGCTTGGTCAGCCCCTCTGAATGACCGATAAAAAGGTGTCCCTCCGGATAGGTTGCGTTATAAAAGCGCTTAACCAAAGCGTCCTTTGTTTCCTGATCAAAATAAATCATTACATTTCGACAGAAAATAAGATCAAAATCCCGTTTGAAGCGAATGGGCTCCATTAAATTAAAGGGACGGAAGATAACATTCTTTCGCAATTCTTCGCTTACGGTATAGAAACCGTCTCCTAAGGGGACAAAATACTTGTTCACCCAGGCTTTGGGAAGCTTCTCAAGACTTTCCGCAGGGTAGCGAGGATTTGCAGCCTTGGAAAGCACATTGTGAGAAATATCCGTCGCAAGAATTCTGGTATCCCATTTTCCCGGGAGTTTTCCAAAATATTCCAAAAGATACATGGAAATATTATAAGGCTCTTCTCCGGATGAGCAGCCGGCACTCCATATAGAGAGCACTTTATCTCGTTCATGCTTCTTTGCAAGCTCAGGAAGAACCACATTTTCCAGATAATCAAAATGGGATTCTTCCCGCATGAAATAGGTATAATTTGTAGTAAGTTTGTTTAAAAGGACGGTTAACATTTCCTGATCTTCCCGCCCCAAGATATCGTTCACATAGCTATGAAAGTCTTTATAACCCTTACTCTCTAAAATTGAGGAAAGTCGGCTTACGATTAAAGGTTTCTTTCTCCTTAAGTCGATGCCGAACTTTTCCTGCATATAGCTGTAAAGACGTTTAAAATCTTCGTCCGATAAATCGTACATGAAAGTTCCTCTTATACAGCCTCGGAGGAGGACTGTACTAAAGCTTCCGCGTCAAAGGACATTGCGACTTCACCGCTGTCCAAAGTAATCATGCCGTTACATAACTTCTGCCGGTTCCGAAGAGGAATCGGTTGTACCTCGGATAAATCAATATCAATAACCTGTCTTACTCGGTCCACAATGATTCCGATTGCTACAGAGTCAATATTCAAGACAATGATACAAGTTTTAGAAGTATATTCCTCGGCCTCTCTATCCATGAGTAAACGAATATCGATTACCGGAAGGATAGAACCTCTTAAGTTAATAATTCCCTTTACATAGTGGGGAACCATGGGAAGAGCGGTGATGGAATGATCATTGATGATTTCAATTACATAGCTGGTGCTCATATACATAACAAGACCGCCGGATTCAAAGGTGAGACAGCGCTCTGCGTCATTACTCTCGATTTCTTCTACCTTTTCTTCTTCCTCGAAAAACTCATCCATTAATTCTTCTGCCATGCTTTCCTCCTTAATTGTTTTCAATGGCCTGAGAGTACAAGCCCAGGACATCTAAGATAATGCAGATATTTCCATCGCCGAGGATAGAACATCCGTTGATACCGCTGGCTTTTAAATCAAAGGCATTAAAGTAAGCCGGAAGCGGTTTTACAACGACCTGCTGTTCACCGATTAAGTCATCTACAAAGAGGCAGCAGGATTTGTCGTTGGCTTCTACCCAGATGAGTACGCCGTCTGCAAGATCGGTATATTTTCCTTCGATACCGTAGAAGTTATTTAAACGAACGATGGGGTAGAATACTTCCATTCTCTTAACCATCTCGTTGCCGTTCTCATCAAAAACGACTTCGGCATCATCAATTTTGAAGGACTGGCGTATATTTACGATGGGGATTGTGAAAATGCTGTCGCCTACATTTACCTTCATACCGTCCATGATAGCTAAAGTAAGTGGAATCTTCATGGTGAAGGTGGAGCCTTTTCCCAATTCACTGGAAATGCTGATGGTTCCGCCAACGGACTCCAGATTTTTCTTTACAACATCCATTCCGACTCCTCTGCCGGAGAATTCCGTAACATTTTGGTTGGTAGAGAAGCCGGGGAGCATAATTAAGCCGAGTGCTTCCTTCTTCGAATATTCGGAACGGGGCTTGTAGAGAAGTCCCTTTTCCTCCGCCTTATCCAGAAGCTTTTCGGGATCCATTCCGTAACCGTCATCGGCAACAGTAATAATAACTTCGGAAGAGGTGTGGAAAGCGGAGAGGGTTAATTCACCTTGTGCATCCTTGCCTGCAGCGATACGCTCTTCCTTGGTCTCCTCAATGCCGTGGTCCATACTGTTACGAACTATATGCATTAAGGGATCCTGAATGCTGTCTACAATGGTCTTATCTACTTCCGTATCTTCACCGATAATGGTGAGCTTTACATCTTTTCCAAGTTTTTGCTTCATATCGCGGACAATACGGTTCATTTTCTGGAATACGCCGGAAATGGAAACCATTCGAAGGCTCATGGCGATATCCTGTAAATCGTCAGTGAGCTTTCTTAACTGTCTTGCGGACTTCATGAAGTTGTCAAGACTTTCCTGAGGAAGCATACGAAGAACAGGAGAGGAGGTAACCATGGATTCCGTGATTACAATTTCTCCGACAAGGTCGTTTAAGCTGTCCAGCTTTTGAAGGTTTACGGAAATCAAGCTTTGCTTGACAGGTGCTGCGGATTTTTGCTGTGCCGCCTGTTGTGCTGCACTGTTTTCCTTTTCACTTTGTTGCTTAGCGCTGTGCTCCGCGCTCTTGTTTCCTTCTTCCTTCTTTTCTTCTTCCTTCTTTGCGTCTACGATTTCATAGGAGAGGATATGACTCTGCTCTCTAAGAACCTTCTCCCCCTTATCTAAAATCTCGTCATTATCAAAGGCAAGGAAGAAACCGGAGTCAACGATGCTTTGTGCTGTCTCGGGATTACTGTCCATATCAGCAGGATAATAACGAAAATCCAGATCAAATTCCTTGATGGCATTCACAATCATGAACGCTCTAAGGTTTTCCATGCCGATTCCCTGGTCCAAAAGAACATGAATAAACTTCTTTGCAGTGGGGTCGTCGGGAAGAACTCTTTCAACAGGAAGCATGCAATTAGGAATATTGCTTCGATCCTCCTTATTTTCCTCTCCGCCTTTTCCGGAAATTTTCGCCAGAAAATGGTTGATCTCGCCTGCAAAGGCATCTACATTACTGTCTAAAGCTTCTCCTGCCTTTACTTTTTCCAAACCGCTTCTGAGATAGTCTTCGGAACGGAACATTAAATCGAAGAGCTCACTTTTTTGCTCGGCATTTAAAGAATCAATTCCCTTATCTCGAATAAAGAAGAACATGTCCTCGATATGGTGGGCAATATTGGAAATCGGAGTAAATTCCATCATGGCACTGGAACCTTTAATGGTGTGCATGATACGGAAGATTTCATTTACATCGTCCGTGGAAAAATCTCCAACCTTCTCATCGGCAATGAGCATTTCATCTAACTTATCTAAGAGTGATTCTGTCTCCAAGAGATAGGTATCCAACATTCCTTCCATTGTACTATCCATAAGTTTTACCACCTTTTCATATTTTCATGGGAAAATGTCTCTGCTTTTTCCCGAAACTATCGTTTATTTCTTCCGGTGCATTCTCTTCCTAATATAATAGGAAAGAAAAGAGCCTAGAAGCTTTTAACCGCTGCCATTAGTCGCTTTAAGTCGTTGTTTACAGAGTTTACCATATACTGATAAGCATAAGCAGTTTTTACAAGCTCAACCTGCTCTTGATCCATATCCACATTGTTGCCGTCCAATCGACTTGATTCGTTTCTGGTACTGTGTATTCTGGCTTTTTGCAGATTAATAGCACGGGCTACATTCAGTTTTTTTTGTCCACCCTGCTCCGCGATGGAAATGCGGTGGAGAAGCTCATTCTCAAAGCTGAGATATTTTGACTTATAGTTCGGGGTATCAACATTTGCGATATTATTTACCGTAAGATTTTGCCTTCCCCAGAGCAAATCAAGAGTCTTCTCTGTAAGGGCTATTCCATTTCCATAAAATAATGACATAGCAATCCTTTCTCCAAACCGGTCTTTCCTCATTTTATCGGTCCGATTTTACAATTGTATAAGAGGAAAAGAGAAAAAAATCTAAATTTTTTTTCCTACTATATCGAAAAAAAGAGGCTAAGGCCATGATTTCTGAAAATTATGTCATTTTCCTTATACAATTTTTTTTCTATGCCGAAAATGAAATAGTATGATAGGAATTTTTATTCAAGGAGGGACAGGCACGGTATGAGAAAGGTTTCAGAAAAGAAAAGAATAGGCTTTCTGAAGGGGATGAGTTTAAAAGGAAGATTGTCCTTGGTTCTCGGAACGGTATCCTTTGTCACCATTTTAGTGCTCTGCTATATTTTAGTGCATTCATTTGAGATAAATATGGACCGGCAGATTAATGATTCCATGGCGGAGAAGGGAATGAATGCAGTAGCGGAAATCTCTACAACTATAGATAAACTAAGCAGCGTTTCCGATATTGTAAATGATAGTATCAGCTTTGTTTATGAGAGTAAAGACAGGGCGGGAGATGCACCGGAATTCAGTTGGAAAGCAGTGGATACGGATAACAAAGTGCTTTACAGCAGCAAAATGGAGCCTCTTGTACTTAAAAGCTGTATTGTAGACAGAGAAATTTCGGCATCTCAATATATCGCAGAAAATACCTTATTAAATACCTTGGATGCGGTAGTGAGTACGACACCCGGCATTACCGGACTCGGAACTCTGTTTGAGCCAAATGCATTTATTCCGGGAGCCGGCAACTATGCGCCGTACTTAAGTAAGAAAAATGCCGAGCAGAAAACTGTTGTAAATTATCCCTATGAATTTTACAAGGAAAAAGCATATTATCTTGATGCAAAAGAGGGAAAGGATTATATTACCGATATTTATGAGGACACAGAACAAGGAATCAGTGTACTCAGTATAATCAGCCCCATTATGTATAAAAATGAGTTTAAGGGAGTCAGTATTGTAGACATCAATGCGGAAGCCTTAATCGATATTCAGAAAAAAGATGCCGAATTTCCGACCATGTTTTCGGAGATTATTTCCAAAGACGATGTAATTCATTCCAGAACGGAAGAAAACGGAAAAAACTTATCGGAAGTTTTGACGGAAAAGGCTTATAGCAGTGTGAAAACCCGTATGCAGGACGGCAAGGGCTTTACTTTAAAAATCGTGGGAAAGAACGGAAAGGAAGAAAGAGAATTTTACGAGCCTATTGATATCAAAGGGAATATCTGGTGGTTCCGTATAAGTATGACAGAGGCGGACTATGACCATGCGGTAGACAGAATGGTTGTGATGGCAATAACGCTGGGACTCTTAACGGTGGCCATCGTTATTACAGCCACGGTCTTCTATCTGAATAAGAGCTTGAAGCCCCTGTCTATGGTGGCAAAAAGCGGAAAGAAGCTTGCAGAGGGTGACTTTGATATCGAAATGTCCTACGGTTACCAGGATGAGATAGGGAGCCTGATTGCAGCAATGCAAGAGGTTGTAGACAGAGTAAGACATATTATTTCCGATTTAACGGCTAAGCTTGGTGAACTTTCTCGAGGTAATTTTGCAATTTCAAGAGAAAATGAGGAGTATTATATCGGAGCATATTCACCTCTTTTAAGCGTTCTTTCAAAGATTACGACCGATCTTTCTCATACCATGGCGGAAATCCAGGCCAGTGCTTTGAAAGTGAACGGAAGTGCAGAACAGGTGAGCTCTGCGGCACAGGGGCTTTCACACGGCGCAGTAGAGCAGGCATCTTCCATTCAGGAACTGAGTGCAACCATGAGTGAGATTTCCACCAAGATAAGAGAAACGGCGGGCACAGCACAGGAGGCATCGCATCTGTCTACCGAAACCGGAAAGGCGGTTATCCTTAGTAACAACAAGATGAAGGAAATGTCCGGTGCCATGGCGGAAATCACGGAGAAGTCTAACGAAATTAATAAGATTATCAAGACCATAGACGATATTGCATTCCAGACCAATATTCTTTCTTTAAATGCGGCTATTGAAGCGGCAAGAGCCGGCGCGGCGGGAAAGGGCTTTGCCGTTGTGGCGGATGAGGTAGGAAACCTTGCGCAAAAGTCTGCAAAGGCTGCTCAAAACACGGCGACACTTATTGAAGAAACTATTGAAGCCGTGGAAAAGGGTGCAAAGATTACGGAAGAGACTGCAGAATCCTTAGGAACAGTTTCGCAGCATACAGTAAAGATAAACAGCTATATCGAGGATATTACCTCAGCTTCGGAAAAAGAGGCCGACGGTATTTCTCAGCTTAGTCAGGGAATAGATCGTATCTCCTCCGTTGTACAGAGAAACTCGGCTACGGCACAGGAGTCGGCAGCTGCTTCGGAAGAGCTCTCAGGGCAAGCTAATGTTCTGAATGATTTGGTAGAACGCTTCCGTTTAAAGGAAGAGGAGGGATTTTCCTCGTCCTCCGCAGCAGTAACTTCGGCATCTAAAACAGCTGAAGAGGCAGAGAAGGCCCCTGTAGCAGAAAAGAAAGAAACAGTGAAGGTCCCTGCAGTAGAGAAGAAAGAAACAGTGAAGGCCCCTGTAGCAGAAAAGAAAGAAACAGTGAAGGCCCCTGTAGCAGAAAAGAAAGAAGCAGTGAAGGTCCCTGCAGTAGAAAAGAAAGAAGCAGTGAAGGTCCCTGCAGTAGAGAAGAAAGAAACTGTGAAGGCCCCTGTAGTAGAGAAGAAAGAGGCAGTGAAGGCCCCTGCGGTAGAGAAGAAAGAAACAGCTTCTAAGAAGGCACCTCATGAGTTGGAAGAGTCCGGACCACTTGTAGATATCAGCGGTATGGATGGTATGGATTTATCACAGATTCCGATTCCGGGCGATGCTCATTATGAGGAGAAACCTAAGAAAGCGGATCCGGTAAAAGAATTTAAGAGAATCAGGAATACAGAGTATATGAAGCCGAAGGCAATGGATACGCATAAAAAGCAAACTACGCAGACGGCAAACAATACCTCGTTCCTCGGCTTTGATAATGACAAGTATTGATTCGCTTTATTTATTGATTTGCCTAGTTGAAGTAAGAGCTTACTCATTTCATCGATGATATGATTTGAACTAAGTAAAAAGGAAGTGGGGAAAATGAGATTTTTCTTTACTTCCTTTTCTTATATCCTTAAAAACTTAGAAATTTATTAAAAGCGGGCGAATTGGGGGTCGAATTAAATCTTGGTTTTGCCCCCTGTTTTGTTTATAATGTTTCAAGAAAGTAAAAAGGACTTATATTCTTGGGACAGTCAGTCGAAATTCTTCTGACGCGGGGAGTCTATACTCTCTTTTGTTTTGAAAAACCGTAGGTTAAAGTAGTGTACGGTCAGTTTTGTGAACATGGAGTGGAGAAGGATGAACAGAATAAAAAGAACGATATCCAAAGCTGTAGTGTTTTTTTTGTTGTCAGGCATGGTTCTTTCGTCTTGTGGAAAGAAAGGAAACGGACAGGGAGAGCATGGTTATCGCAGGACAGAAGATAATATAGAATTAAATATTTGGAGCTATTATTCCGCCTTACAGCAGGAAGTTTTTTTGAAGATGGTTGATGAATTTAATTTAGGCCGTGGAAAGGACCTAAATATCACGGTTCATGTCACGAATCCCGGCTCCATGGTGGATTTAGAGTCGAGCCTCTTATCCTTAACGGATAAGAATTTCTCGCAGGAAAGCTATCCCGATATGGCTTTTGTGTACCGAGATACGGCACAAGCTTTAGATAAAAAGGGCTATCTTGTAGATATTAAGCCATATTTTTCGGATGAAGAGCTGGAGGCCTTTGTACCGGAGTTTTTGGAAGAGGGAGAGCTTGGAGTTAAAAGTGAGGGAATAAAGATTCTTCCTATTGCGAAATCCACGGAACTGTTTTTTGTTAATTCAACGGACTGGCAAAAGTTCTCGGATGCTACAGGTTGCAGTCTTTCAGATATGACAACAAGAGACGGACTATTGGATGTCGCCAAGAAGTATTATGATTATACGGATTCCATGACGATTATTCCCGGTGACGGGAAAGCTTTTTTTGGACAACAGGGCTTTGCCAACTATTTTCTGATTGGAGCAAAGCAGATGGGAGTTGATTTAATCAAGCAGGATGCTGACGGAAAGACGGTGTTTAATTTCCCGAAAGATGTTATGCGTAAGCTTTGGAATTATTTCTATGTTCCCTATATTTATGGATATTTCAGTTCCTCAGGAAGATTTCGTTCGGATGATGTTCGGACGGGAGATATAATCTGCTTTACGGCGACTTCTGTTTCTTACACCTATTTTCCGAAGGAGGTTATTCTTTCCGATGAAGAGCATTATCCGATAGACAACATCGTCCTTCCCTGTCCTGAAATCGTGAAAGGGCAGAATATTGTGGTACAGCAGGGGGCAGGTATTTCGGTGATTAAGGGAGAGGAAGCCAAAATTAAGGCTTCCATGGAGTTTTTGCGTTGGATTACCTCCAAGGATGTGAACAGTAAGTTTGCCATTTCCGCAGAATATTTGCCGGTAAGAAAGGATGCCTTAACAGTAGAAACTCTCGATGTATTAAAGGGAAGAGGGGGAGATCCCGGACTGGAAGCGGCTTTGAAAAATGTTTCCTCCAATAGTCTCTATGTTATGCCTGTTGTGGAAAATGCGGAAAGTATTCGAGATGTATTAGAGCATAATTTAGAGGATAAAGCAGTAGAAGATAAAAAGGCAATTAACACTGCCATTGCATCAGGTTTATCCAGAGAAGATGCTATTGCGGAGTATGATACGGAAGAAAATTTTAATTTATGGTATGATTCTCTCCTTGCCGAGTTAGAGACATTCAGAAATTGATTTATGGAGTAGAATGAAGAAACAAACAATTTTCAAAAAAATACTGAATCCTCTTATGCTCTTGCTTATTTTAGAGATAGGAATCATTATGATGTCTATTTATGGGCAGGGCTTGTTTCAGTTGATTCGTACCAATTCAAGGGAAATCATAGAGAGTAGAGTGGAAGCCCGAAGAAATTATCTGGAAAGCATCATGGTGAACCAGTGGATGAATGTCGGACAAACCGTACAAAAAATCAATCAGCTGGCAGATGGACTTGCAGAGGCCGGAAAGCTGGATATAGAGGCTATTGATGACAGCTCTGAAAATGCAGCACCATTTTTGAATGCCATTTCCGATGATTTGATTTCCATGATGAGGACCAACCGTGTTACCGGAGTCTTCTTGATTCTCAATGCGGATGATTTAAAAGAAAGTATGGCTTCCGGACAATATGTAGATAAGCCGGGACTCTATTTTCGGGATTTGGACCCGGAATCCAAGCCGAGTGTGAGGAACTTTGACCTTTTAATTGAACGATCTCCCTACCTTGTTGTGCGGAATAAGCAAATGACTACGGATACCGCCTGGAATACCAATTTTGAATTCGGTACATCCGGCGTGCCTTACTATGATTTTCTGTATGAGCCCACGGAAGCGGGATTCCACAGTGATTCGAATCTTAGCTGGGAGGAGCTCGGATATTGGAGTAAGCCCTATAGCTTATTTGGAGAAGAAAGAGAGGCTATTGCCTACTCTGTACCGCTGAGACTTTCCGATGGTAGAGTTTACGGTGTTTTAGGAGTGGATATCCTCTTAAGCTATCTAAAGAGTAATCTTCCGGAAAAAGAGTTGGACAGTAGCGGGACAGCCAACTATTTTATTAGCATGCAGAAAAAGGGAAGTAAGGAGCTTTGGACGAAATCTTATCGTGAAGCTGTGCAGTTCAGTGCTCTTGAAGTGAATATAGATCGAGATATTACCGATGATTATCTCAGTAAAAAGAAGGATATGTACGCATACAGTATTCCTCTTCGCATTTTTTCCACAAATGGACCTTTTTCTGAGGCGGACTGGCAGATTGGTGCGGAAATTCCTTACAAGACAATGAATCAATTTGCGGATAGAATGTTCTATGTCATGTTTGTGACAATTTTTCTAACCTTGGTTATAGGTTTACTGGGAAGTCTATTTATCTCCGTTTTCCTTCAAAAACCGATTAGAGCTCTGGCATCGGAGGTAAGGAAAAATAAACCGACAGAGAAGTTGATTTTGAAGGAAACAGGCATTGTGGAAATTGATCAAATGTCGGAGGCCTTGGAAGACCTTTCCGATCGACTATTGCAGGAACAGAAGAATCTGCAGTATGAAAGGGATCATGACTTCTTGACAGATCTTTATAACAGACGAGCTTTCGGCCGCCGTATACATGAGCTTTTGGATAAAAAGGGCGGAGGAAATGCTATTGGTGCTTATCTTATGATGGACCTCGATAATTTAAAGAGAGTCAATGATACCTTTGGGCATGAATATGGCGATAAATATATTCGCTGTGCTTCCGATACCATGAGAAAGGCACTGGGCTCAGATGCTTTGTACTCTCGTATTTCCGGAGACGAATTTAACATTTTTATCTTTGATGAGGACGGAGACAGGAAAAGAGTTAGCGGCTTGATTGACAAATTACAAAAAACTATTGATGAGAGCTTTATTTTACTTCCGGACGGATCAAAGAAGATGCTTAAACTTTCCGGAGGTGTGAGCTGGTACCCGGAAGGCGGAATGAATCCGGATGAACTCCAGAAAAATGCGGATTACGCTATGTATATTGTAAAGAAATCGACGAAGTCACAAATTCGCGAATGGAGTAGAGAAACAGATCTTGGAAAAGAGAAGGAAGAGAAGATGGTGAAGGAAGAAGCTTTAGAGAAGGAAAAAAGGGATTGTTTCGAGTAGAAATATGGTAGAAATCAAATTCGAAACAGAGAAGATAAACTTGACTTTTAGCGCCTAATTCAATATACTTCGGGGGAAATGCGATGAAGGTGCCCAGTACAAAAAGAGTCCGCTTAGCATAGAGAGAAGAATCACAGGCTGCAAGTTCTTCCAAAGCGCTTTTTGGAATTTTCCCACCGGAGCTGTTTTTTTGAAATCGAAGGAGAGTAGGGAAAGCCGTGAGACTGCGTTAAGCATAAAGAGAGCCTGAAAGAGATTTCAGGAATCAGGGTGGTACCGCGAACATTCGTCCCTGTCTGCACTTGCAGACGGGGTTTCTTTAATTTAGGGGAGGTAAAATGAACACATTCAATCTTGAGGAAATCAGAAAGGCGGCAGAAGAAAGACTGCGCTCTGCCATGGATATGAATTCCATCAATGAAATTCGCAGCTGTTTTTTAGGAAAAAAAGGAGAGCTTGCGGAGGCGAAGAAGGCTTTAAAGGACTTAAGCGCCGAGGAAAGGCCGGCTTTCGGACAGCTGGTAAATGAAGTTTCTCAGAAAATCGAGAAGGAAATCAAGGAGCGTCAAGCAGAACTGGAGCGTGCCTTACAGGATGCCCGTCTTTCTGCGGAAACCATTGATGTAACCCTTCCCGGAAAGAAGATTCGCTACGGACACGCACATCCGAATACCCTTGCTTTGGAAGAGGTGGAGAAAATCTTCGTCGGCATGGGATATGAAGTTGTGGAAGGACCTGAGGTGGAGTACGACAGCTATAACTTTGAGAAGCTGAATATCCCGGAGGGACACCCTGCAAGAGATGAGCAGGATACCTTCTATATCAATAGCAATATCCTTTTAAGAACGCAGACATCCTCCGTACAGGCCAGATACATGGAGACACATAAGCCGCCTATCCGCATGATTTGCCCGGGTAGGGTTTTCCGCTCCGATGCGGTGGATGCAACCCATTCTCCCTCATTCCATCAGATAGAGGGTCTTGTTATTGACAAAAACATTCATTTTTCCGACTTAAAGGGAACACTGGAGCTCTTTGCCAAGGAGCTTTTTGGACAGGATACGAAGACCAAGCTTCGTCCTCACCACTTCCCCTTTACGGAGCCATCCGCAGAGGTGGATGTTTCCTGCTTTAAGTGTAAGGGCAAGGGCTGCCGTTTCTGTAAGGGAGAGGGCTGGATTGAGATTTTAGGATGCGGTATGGTGCACCCGAAGGTGCTGGAATCCTGCGGTATTGACCCGAACGAGTACAGCGGTTTTGCCTTTGGTGTGGGCCTTGAGCGTATTGCACTCCTGAAGTACGAAATTGATGATATGCGTTTGCTTTATGAAAATGATCTGCGCTTCTTAGAGCAGTTTTAAGGGGGATTAAGATGAATACATCCATGAATTGGTTAAAAGAATATGTTCCGGGCCTTTCCGTAAATGGCAAAGACTTCGGAGACAGAATGACCCTGGTTGGAAATAAGGTAGAAACGATGGAAGATCTCGGGGAAAATTTGGAGAAGATTGTTACCGGAAAGATTCTTTCCGTGAAGAAGCACGAGGATTCCGACCACCTCTTAATCTGTCAGGTGGATATCGGAAAAGAGACGCTCCAAATCGTGACCGGCGCACCGAATGTAGAAGTAGGACAGGTCGTGCCTGTGGTCTTAGACGGCGGTAAGGTAAAGGTCGATCATGAAGGAAAGCGCCCGGAGGGCGGTGTGAGCATTCATAACGGAAAGCTCCGCGGTGTGGAATCCTTCGGTATGATGTGCTCTATCGATGAGCTTGGAAGTGACCGTAACTTCTTTCCGGAAGCACCGGAAAGAGGGATTTACATCTTCCCGGAGGGAACTCCTGTGGGAGAAGATGCTCCGGCACTCCTCGGATTTCGGGATATTCTTCACGAGTATGAAATTACTTCTAACCGTGTAGACTGCTTCTCCGTAGTGGGACTGGCAAGAGAAGCGGCAGCAGCCTTCGGGCAGGAATTTCATTTTCCGGAAATTAAGAAAGTAGGGAATAACGAGAAACTCTCCGACTACCTCACTGTGGAATTAAAGGACAGCGAGCTTTGCAGTCGTTATACCGCGCGCCTTATTAAAAATGTGCGCTTTGCGCCGTCTCCCTCTTGGATGCAGATTCGTCTTCGGACTGCCGGCATTCGCCCGATCAATAACTTTGTGGATATCACAAACTATGTGATGCTGGAACTCGGACAGCCCATGCACGCCTTTGACTATGAAGACATCAGCGGGAAGAAGATTCGTATAGAGCGTGCAGAAGATAAGGAAAAGTTTGTAACCTTGGACGGCGTGGAGCATGAGCTGGACTCCTCTATCCTGTGTATTAAGGATGGAGAGAAGACTATTGCCCTTGGCGGAATCATGGGCGGAGAAAATTCCATGATTACCGATAAGGTGAAAAATGTGGTACTGGAGGCAGCTTGCTTTAATGGCACGAACATCCGTCTTTCAGGAAGAAAGCTGGGACTTCGTACCGATGCCTCTTCCTATTTTGAAAAAGGCTTGGATCCGAATCTTTGCGAAATGGCGATGGACAGAGCCTGCACCTTGATCGAAGAGCTCCACTGCGGAGAAGTGGTAGGCGGTATGGTGGATTGCTATCCGGTGAAGAAGGAAGAGAAGCATTTATCCGTATCCGTTTCCGAAATCAACAATTTATTGGGGCTTCATTTAAGCGGAGAGGAAATGAAGGCTTATCTGTTACCTTTGGAGATTCAAACTGAGGTGAAGGGAGACGGTCTGGAACTTGTGATTCCGACCTTCCGACAGGACCTCGAGAGAATGGCGGATATTGCGGAAGAAATTGCCCGTTACTATGGATATGATAAGATTCCGAGCACTCTTCCCTCGGCAAGCACTGTAGGAGGAATGCACCCGAATCTTGCGTTAAACCGCAGTCTTCGGCATCTCGCAGAGGCGCTTGGGTATAACGAAAGCTATTTCTATTCTTTTGAGTCGAAGAAAGTCTATGAGAAGCTTCTTCTTCCGGAAAATGCTCCCGAGTGGCAGCAGATTACGATTTCCAATCCTTTGGGAGAGGACTTCTCCGTAATGCGTACCAGCTCTGTTCCGGGAATGTTGCAGGCGCTTAGCTTAAATAACCGTCATAAGAATAAGGATGTAAAGCTCTTTGAAATGGCAAAGCTCTATATTCCAAAGAGCCTGCCGCTTACCGAGCTTCCTGAGGAGCGTATGACTCTGACTCTCGGTTTTATCGGAGAGGGTGATTTCTTTAGCTTAAAGGGTGAAATCGAAGAGCTCTTTATGCACTGCGGCTTAAACGGTCGCTTCCATTATGATGGAAACTGTGAAAAGCCTTACTACCACCCGGGAAGAAAGGCCAATATCCTGTATGAGGGAAGAGTTCTCGGCACAATGGGAGAAATCCACCCGGATGTCTTAAAGAACTTTGATTTAAAAGAAAGAGCCTATGTGGCAGTACTGGATTTAGAAGAAGTATATCCTCTTGCCGGAGACCACAGAAAGTTTAAGCCTGTTGCGAAATACCCGGCGGTATCTCAGGACTTCTCCCTCCTTGTGCCGCTTACCGTAACGGCAGGAGAAGTGGAAGACGCAATCCGTGAAGCGGCATCTCCGTTCCTTGAAAAAGTAGAGCTCTTCGATATCTATGACGGCGCACAGGTCCTCACCGGCTTTAAGTCCCTCTCCTACAATGTCAGCATAAGAGCAAAGGACCACACCTTAAGTGAAGAGGAAATCAATAAAGTAAGAGGAGATTTACTCACAGCACTCGAGAAAATAGGAGTGAAGTTAAGGGATATGTAGACAGCAGATTATAAAATATTCGCCTGATATAGAAAGACCTCCTCCGATATGTTCTTTCGTAAAGACGCTCTCGCTCGGTTCCGGCTCAGCGGTACTAAGCAGAAAACTTCGCTGACGCTTGTTTTCTGCAAGTGCCGGAGCCTCCAAACGCTTTACTCAAGAACATATCGGAGGAGATCTATATTTTAGTGAATGGTTATTTTAAATCTGCAGTTCTACAAGATATAATGAGACGCCGCACGCTATGCGAGCGAAACTCATTGAACATAAGAAAAGCCGTGGACTACTATGCTCTAGGGCTTTTCGGGTTATAGAACAAAATGCTTATCAATGAGTTTGAGCTTAACATTGCAAAAAGAATATATGGAATGGCATATTCACAATTTTGCAGGCATTGAAGCAAGGGGCAATCTGAGCCCGTTAGTACTTGCTGAAAGCGAGCAGTAGCGATGCTTGAAGCTTAGTACTACTACGAAAGGACAAACTTTTCATCAGAAAAGTTGTCCTGTACAAGACCAACTTCTGAAGGAAGTTGCTTTGCGAAGCAAAGTGAGCAATGGGCTACCGAGCCCATGCTCAGTCAGGCGA
>CAUTEL010000012.1:0-14968 GCA_963537185.1 uncultured Oribacterium sp.
CTTCTCCCCCTATAATAAAGCCGCAAACCGGAGGAACAAAGGATACGGAACCGGGAGTTGTTTTTTGTCTTCTTCCTCCCGTGCCTTCCTCTTCAAAAGCGAATATTTCGCCCTTCTCTCTTACCTTAGGCTCCTTTCTTCCATCCTCCTGCATAGAAGAATCCGCCTTTCTTAACTCATCCCTTTTCGAACAGGGCTGTATCGGTATTTCCTCCGAATACACCACCTTAAGCTCCGGAATTCCTCGTTTTTTACACTCTCTTCTGATGACTTTCGCCAATGGGCAAACTCTGGTCCGGTAAATATCCGCTACCCGAAAAGCCGTCGGATCCAGCTTATTTCCTGCACCCATAGCACTTATAATCGGTACTCCCAGGCGATATGCCTCACTGATTAGAGATAGCTTTGCCGTCACCGTATCTACACAGTCAATGACATAGTCATAATCGGAAAAAGAAAACTGCTCTTTATTTTCAGGCAAATAAAAACAACGGAAGGCGCGAACCTCACACTCGGGATAAATAGAGTGAATTCGCTCTTCCATAGCTTCTACTTTTGCTTTTCCTATAGTATCTTTTTTTGCAATAATTTGTCGGTTTATGTTGCTTTCACAGATTGTATCATTATCCACTATATCAATCCTGCCTACTCCGCTTCTGGCCAGAGCTTCCACAACATATCCGCCTACCCCTCCTACCCCGAAGACAATAACCTTTGAGGCCTTTAGCTTCTCTAAAGCAGCTTTTCCCAGAAGTAGCTCCGATCTTGAAAATTCTTCCGACATACTTCCTCCATTTCAGTCTATTTAAGGTAAATCTCTATACTATTATTCATACTATTCTCTATACATATTGTTCTCTATATACTTGATACTTCCTAAAGCCGGGCTATCCGGCATTTTTCAAAAAAGCGGATAAGCCCGAAAATCCTATACAGCCTTCCCTTTTTTCAAGGATTTCTTCATACGCTTCCCAAGCTCCACAGCCAAGAAAACCTTAATACAGTCCGGAATAATAAAAGGAATCACTCCGAAAGACAGGAGTGTTGCAAGCCATAAGGTTCCAAGAATATAGCAAAACAGCATTCCCAAAAGAAAAAAAGCATATTGTAGAAGAGGCTCTTTGGAAAAGCGTTCCAATCCTAAACCTCCCAGATAGCTCAAGAAAATCATTCCTATAAGATACCCTCCCGTAGGACCTAAGAGCTTAGCCAAACCTGCTTCATAATTGGAAAAAACAGGAAGCCCAAAAATTCCCAAAAGCAAATACAGAAGATAAGCCAAAGTAGATAAGTTCTTTCCTAAAACAGTAGCGGACAGACACACCGCAAAGGTTGCAAGGGAAATCGGCACCGGCCCGATCGGAAGTGAAATCGGAGATAATACAGCCATGACGGCAGTCATAAAAGCTACCATAACAATATCTTTTATTTCCATTTTTTTATTCATCATTTTTTTATTCATCATTCTTTTATTTCTCTTTTCTTTAATTTAGCAAAGTCCAATCATAAAACTAAGGCTCCAGATAACTGAGAATCCACTCTCCTTCTCCGGAAAAATCCACTTTACCTTCCCCTGCAGGGATAAAAAAGCTGTCTCCCATTTTCGCAGAAAGAAAACTCTCGGAAAGAGAAGGAGCCGATTTTCCACAGCTCTCCTTAGTATGTCCAATTTTACCGCTTCCCTCTACCAATACTGCAGAAAGGAAGCTATTCTCTCCCACCTCTCTTTGATAGCTTTCACCGGAGGAAATCCGAATGCGATCCACTGTAAAATAAGGGCAGGAAACCAGTCTCATCAAGTGTACGGAGCTTTCCTCAGCACGCTTGCATTGCATAACCTCCAGCGCTTTTTCTATATGAAGCTCTCTTTCTTTCCCATCCTTATCTTTTCTGCCATAATCATAAACACGATAAGTCAGATTCGAGTTCTGCTGAATCTCAGCAAGGAGAATACCTGCCCCGATTGCATGAACCGTACCGGCAGGAATAAAGAAGACATCTCCCTTTTCAACAGGGACCTTGCGAAGTAGATCGGTAAAGCGCTTCTCCTCAATAGCCTTCCTAACTTCATCTTTTGTATATTCCTGCTTGAAACCAAAATACAGAAAAGCGCCTTCTTCTCTTTCCAAAATCACCCACATTTCCGTTTTACCGGGCTGCCCTTCATTGGCCATCGCGTAGGCATCATCAGGGTGTACCTGAACGGATAAAGGAAGCTTTGCGTCAATCAGCTTAATCAAAATAGGAAAGTCTCGAAATCTATTTCCCAAAATCCCCTTAGCCTCCGGATGTTCCTCCAAATATTTAGGAAGGCTACATTTTTCTCCGGAAATTAGAAGCTCGCTTTCCCCGTCCTTATGGCAGGAAAGAATCCAAGCCTCCGCAAGAGGTGATCCGGAAAACTCAATATTGTATCTCGTTTTTAATGCTTCTCCTCCCCAGAGGTAATCCTTACACTTTGCCTTCAGACGATATATTGCCATACTTTTCCTGCACTTTCTTTCACTTCTCTCAAAAAACTACGGACTGATACCGGGCCCATTTTCAATGTCGGCTTCCCCGGTATCATTTCCCGGTCCCGGACCATTGTAGCCCGGTCCGCCTGAATCGCCACTTCCACTATTTCGAGTGGGAAGCCTTCTCACCCTGTTAATCGCTTTTTCCAGCTGCTGGCTTAAAGAAGATATGTCCGAAGCTCCATCCAGGTCCTTTAAGCGAGCAATCGCCTCCGAAATTAATGCTTCCGTATCTCCGTCCTGGTATTCCAGACTTTGCAAGATACTTAGAGCGGAAAGGAAAGCCTCCCTCTTAGCATTTGTGTTGTTCCCGTTTTCTTCCTTACTTTCCTCTTTAACACGAGATTCCTCTTCCTTTTGCTTAAGATAAGAATTCAGCTCCTCTTCTTGCTCAGCTTCTATCTTCAAAAATTCCTTTTGCTTGTTAAAAAGCTTTTCCAGATACTCCGTCTTAAATTGTTCATCTTTAATATCATCCAGTAATTCTCGTATCTCGGAAAATAATTCTCTTGCCTGTAGGATATCCTCAACACTCTCTACTTCCAAATTTTCATAGCTTTCCAGCTTGGAAATAACAGCTTCCTTATTTTCTTTTTCTGCACTTCTTCTTAGATAATCTTCTCCTCTTCTCTTTATTTTAAGAGAAACATAATCCGTAATTTCGGAATATTCATCCAGCTCCTTGACTACTGTTTTCGGTACAGCCCAATCCTCGGGTGTTAGCCCCTCATGAAGACTGTCCATGACATTTTTCCATATTTTTCCTGCATAGGTTGCTCCGTAAATTCCGGGCATTTCCGTCGGCATGTCGTGCCCCACCCATACTGCCATGCTGTAGTACTTAGTGTAACCGCAGAACCAGGTATCCTTCGAGCCGTTACTGGTCCCCGTTTTTCCGGCAGCGGGCATATTGTTTTTCAGCTGTAAGCCTCGGCCTGTTCCATACTCGGTATTCATTGTTCCCTTCAAAATATCCGTCATAATGAAGGCCGTATCCTCGCTGTAAACCTGCGCTGTTTTTATTGTTCTTTCGTCTGCAACAACTCCGTCTTTTTCCGATTCAATTTTTAAAATACAGCTTTTTCCGTCATAGAGTCCTCCATTAGCCAGTGTGGAGTAGCCCTTTGCCATATCCAAGATACGAAGTCCATTAGTGAAACCGCCTATAGAAACTGCAAGAGCATCATAATCTCGGGGACTGATTCCGAGAAAATGCATTTTTTCCAAATACTCCATTGCATTTTTAATGCCGACCTTTTCCAAAATCTGCCAGGCAACCGTGTTTAGCGAGCGATTCAAAGCCTCGCGAAGGCTGATTTCTCCATAGTAATGTCCACCTGAGTTGGACGGTCCGTCCTCCCACTCATGGTCGTCTACCAAGCTTGAGGCACGATACCAGCCAAGGTCCAGAGCCGGAGCATAGTCCAGTAAGGGCTTTATAGCCGACCCCGGCTGACGGAAGCTCAGATAAGCACGGTTATACTTATCTTCCGTGCCTCTTCCTCCTATTGTCGCCACAACATAGCCACTTTTATTATCTATGATTACGGCAGCTCCTTGCATGGAGAACTTGCCATTTTCCTGCACTTCCGTGAATTTCGACAGACTCTCATCTAAAAGTTCCTGTGCTTTAGCCTGTATTTCCGGATTCAGGGAAGTATAAATTGTATATCCCCCTGCACGAAGCTCGCGGTTATAAAAGGCATAACTCTCTTCATATCGGTCTTGATAATTTTCTTTTTCCGTCTGATTTGCAAAATGATAAGTGAAAGGAAACTGATTCACCTCCATCATTCTGATGGTTGCCGCATATAGAGCATAGGAATTCAGATAATCTTCATCTGTCGATTTTTGCGTGTTCTTAGAAATCACAAGTGGAGCGGAGATTGCATTTTCATACTCTGTTTCACTAAGATAGCCTACAAGCTGCATGGATTTCAGCACCTGATTTCGCTTTTTCTCCGCCCTATCGGGATGTCGCACGGGCTCATAACGAGAAGGGGCATTCGAAATACCGGCCAAGGTTGCAGCCTCTTCCACCGTTAAATCCTTTGCCTGCTTATCAAAGTAATATTGACTTGCCGCTTCTACTCCGTAGCAATTATTTCCATAGAAATTCGTATTACAGTAAATTTCCATGATATCTGCCTTGGAATACTTTTTTTCCAATTCCTGCGCCAAAATCATTTCCACTATTTTACGGGTATAGGTTCTTTCCGAGCTTAAAAAGGTATTTTTTACCACCTGCTGGGTAATGGTCGACCCTCCCTGTGTTATTTTCCCCTTATTCTTAATGAGCCGCAAAAATGCACGAAGAGTCGCCTTATAATCCACCCCATGGTGGCTCATAAATTTACGGTCCTCCTGTGCAATATAGGCATGCTGAAGGTTCGGCGAAATCTGATCAATGCTGTCATACACAAAATGTCCTGCATTGATGGTTCCCAAAGTCCTTCCCTCGTAGTCTAAAACTATAGTATCGGATCGTTTTGTCAGGTCCTTCAGATTGCTTCCGGCCAGCTTCTCGTTCGCAATCCGGCGCAGTCTGTTCAATTCCGGGCGAACAAAGAAAAATAAGCCCAGAAACGATAGAACAGTCAATATTCCCAATAAAGACAGGATAAGCTTTCCAAAAAAACGAAATACGGAAGATTTTTTCTTTCTTCTTGCTTTTCCCTTTCTACTCACTTCTCTCATTTTTACCCTCTCTTAAAGCTACCGTGAATTCGGATAGAAATAATGTGTAATTCTGCGACTTCAAGGTTATACTCCTTAAGATTGCACACATTGTGCACTGCACTTGTAATGAATGATATTGTACACGCTCTGCGGGCAATACTCGCTATGAATAAATTCGGCACAAAGCCACTGGGACTCTGTGCCGATTACGAAACTATATTAACCAAAATGTTCGAAAAGCTCAGCTCTCTTACTTTGCGTAGTCCACCGCTCTTGACTCTCGAATAATATTAACCTTGATCACACCGGGGTATTGCATCTGATCCTGAATCTGCTTGGAAATATTTCTTGCCATGATGGTCATATCATCATCGCTGACCTCATCAGGTACTACCATAATCCTAACTTCACGGCCTGCCTGTACTGCAAAGGACTTCTCCACTCCCTGATAAGAGTTGGCAATCTCCTCCAACTCCTTTAAGCGGTTCGTGTAAGTCTCCAAAGACTTTCTTCTCGCGCCCGGTCTTGCCGCGGAAATAGCATCTGCTGCCGCAACAATAAAGGAAATCATAGAACTGGGCTCCGTGCCTCCGTGATGAGATGCTACCGCATTAATCACCACCTCCGGCTCATGATACTTCTGACAGAGCTCGATACCCAAGTCTACATGGCTTCCTTCCACCTCATGGTCAATTGCTTTTCCAATGTCGTGAAGAAGGCCTGCACGCTTAGCAAGGCGAGTGTCCAAGCCAAGCTCCTGTGCCAAAAGTCCGGAAATCTGTGCTACCTCCATGGAATGCTGTAAAGCATTCTGTCCAAAAGAAGTACGGAACTTCATTCTTCCCAAAAGGAAAACCAGCTCCGGGTGTATGCCATGCAGTCCAAGCTCCAAGGTTGCAGACTCGCCTTCCTCTTTTATCGTATCATTTACTTCCTTCCGACTCTTCTCTACTACTTCCTCAATACGAGTCGGATGAATTCTTCCGTCTACAATCAGCTTCTCCAGAGCGATACGGGCAACTTCTCTACGGACCGGATCAAAGCCGGAAAGCACTACCGCTTCCGGAGTATCGTCAATAATCAGCTCCACTCCCGTAAGCTGCTCCAAGGTACGAATGTTTCTTCCCTCACGACCGATAATGCGTCCCTTCATTTCATCGTTCGGCAACTGCACAACGGAAACCGTAGATTCGGTTACCTGATCGGCAGCACAGCGCTGAATGGCTTCCACAATATATTCTCTCGCCGTTTTTTCCGCTTCTTCCTTCGCCCTGGCATCATACTCTCTAATGATTAAGGCTGTATCATGTTTGATGCTGTCTTCCACAGAGCTAAGCAATTCCTGCCTAGCCTGGTCCTTGGTAAGGCCTGAAACTCTTTCCAGTTCAACAAGCTTTTGCTTTTGAATTTGCTCTATTTCCCCTTCTCTACTCTGAAGACCTTCTTCTTTCTTCAGAAGCTCCGCTTCCTTTCTCTCCAGGCTTGCAGCCTTCTTCTCGGAGCTCTCTTCTCTCTTTAAAATCCTTTTCTCTAACTCTGTAACTTCTTTTCTTCTGTCTTTTAATTCCTTATCCAAATCATTTTTTGCTTTTAGCGCTTCTTCTTTTGCTTCCAGTAATGCTTCTCTTTTTTTGTTTTCTGCTGTTCTAATGGCATCATCGATGATTTCTCTGGACTTCTCTTCCGCGCTCCCTACAGTTTTTGCATACATAGACCGCTCTTTATTTTGTCCAAGGATAAACATGATAATTCCCACTACCACTGCCACAATTACAATGATGGCTATTCCCAATGGGCTCACGATTAATTCCTCCTTCAATATTCCTTTGTTAATGTACAAATATGTGAAGCAATTATTTTCTTGCGAAATGTCAGATTCCATATTCATCATTTTAACATATTTATTCTAAAGTATCAGAAAACATGTGTCAACGAAAGCTTGCACGAATTCAGATATTGTAATAATAAAAACAAGGAGCGAAAGAAGAATTTCTTCTAAACGCCCGCAAAGCTCATTATTCCTGAAACAAATTCATCATTTTTGCCGAAAGCTTTTCTCCTATACCCATCACATTATTCACGAAAAGAATCTCATCAATCTCCTTTTCCCTAAGAAATCCGGGAAGCTTCTTTTCGTAATAACGATAGTCTATCACATAGATATTTTTATAGTGTTGCGCTAAAAAAGGCACAAAGGCATTGGCATAAGAGTCCTTGATTACAAGAAGATTTTTTCCCCCTTTATCATTGTGCACTTCAACATAGGGATGGTCCCCCAGCATGAAGCAATTATATTTATTTCCCGGAAGCATGGAAGAAGCATCGTTAATCAGATTCGCATCACCTTCCTTTCCGTCCGCATTTTGAAAATGCATCGTATTGACTGTCCCGGTATAAGCAATCACACTGTCCGGATTTGCCTTCAAAGCCTCAGGCCTATTCATGTAGAAATAAAAGGTCCCGTAAAAGCCCTCGTACTCCGCCTTTGTAAAATCATCCAGGGATAGAGCCTTCATCCCCTTTGTCCTGCAATATTCCGTATAAGCATAATACGCACCAAGTTGCGTCCAATGGTGATCCGTTCGGAAGTAAATATATTCTTCTCTATGCTTATTGAGCGAAGAGAAGGCATCCACGGTATGAATTTCCTTATTCATCAGGCTGTAAGTATAGGAAATTGCCTGATCCATGCCTGAGGAGGCCAGCTTTTCCTGCGTTTTCGGATCCAAAAGCACTCCGAAGGAATTGGGGACCATCATGGCACTGACTTCCAAATTCGGATAAAGACTTTTCACGGTATTTAAGAGAGATGCATAACTCCTCACCCCTTTTTCACTGAAATAATAGAGCTCAAAGGCCTCTTTTCCGCTAAGGTAAATGCTTCCGGCAGTCTCGCCCGTAAGCTCCACATCCGTGTCCGCCTTTTGAATTTCCAAGTTTCCTTCCGCATCCGTTTCAAAGTTTTCCGCTTTCTTAGAAGAAGGACCGCTCTTTATATCCGCATTTATATCATTTTCCGGAGCAAGTTCCCCTCCCTCTTCCGGAATACTCTCTTTCTCTTTTTTTACGTCACCATACAAAACCTCTCCCTGAAGTCCGTAGAGGTTCTTTACCTTTCCATCTAAACTAAGCCACTCCTCTTTTCCGGGATAACTGTCCTGGTACCAAGTAGCTATATCCTGAAAATAACTCCCTTTCAAAATCCCCTCTAGGGAAAATTTCGGAAACTTCTTTAGTTCGCGCTTTTCCTCTACAGAGTACTGCTTACGAAGAGGGAGTAATATCCCTATCCAAAACAAGAGAAAAAGAAAGAGGAAAATCAAGAAGGCGGAAATCGCCTCATATATGCTTCCCTGCTGCTTATCCCATTTCATATTTCTTTTCCCAACTTTCTCCTAAATTAAGGCTCGAAAAATGTGTAAGCCGATGTTCAAAAATAGCAAGATTGGAAAATACACCGTCTCTATTCCCAAGTCTCTATTCCCAAGTTGCTCTATGCATCCTTATTAGAACTGATTATAGAGGAAAGGTGTATAGCTCTGTCCGGCCATAGCGGAAAAAGAAATTGCTAAAGCCGCCAGTGCAAGCACAATCTTTACAAGGTAGTAGATCCTCTCTCCATGGTCCAAGAAAAAAATCCTCCATTTGGTCTTTCTTTGGATTTTCTTTAAGGCAAGGAGATGTCGCCTATGCTCCTCTTCCGATAACAGCTCTTCCATGTCCGGAGCCTCCTCTATGCTTTTAATCTCGACTATTTCAGAAGCCTCTTCTATGCTATTATTCTTGGCAATCTCAGAAGCCTCTTCTATGCTCTTACTCTCGGCAATCTCGGAGGCCTCTTCTTCACTCTCTTCCATACCGTAGAATCCATCTTCCTCTCTCTTCCCTTTTCGCTCTTTTCTGATTCTGCCTCGCATCATAAGATCCGCCCAAGCCTCCTCCAGCTTCTTAAAAAAAGAAGTCGAAAAGAGAATCGCCATAAGAATAAGGAAAATATGGTTCCGTAATAAAAGTAGAGTCTTCTCATCCGAAAAAGCTTGCACATTGCGAAATAAATGCGCCTTCAGGACATTCTTCATCGCCTGAAGGTCTTGGTAGCGGAAAAGAATCCAGGAGAAATATACCATAATCAAGGTATAGCAATGGAGAGCCAGTGTTTTTAATCCCTCAAAACAGAAAAAATTACATCTCTCCGGTTTTCCCTTATCCATATGAGAGCCTTCCTCTGTTTTCTCTATCGCTATATCCTCCTTCACTATTAGCGAATCTTCCTTTTGCATTTCCGAATCTTTCATTGCTTTTTCTTCCTCTTGCTTCGCCTTGAAAGAAAGGAAAAATCCCCTTCCCAGGTGAATGGCTTTTTTCCCTGCAAGTTCCAAAACAATAAGCAGAAAGAAATACAGTCCCCACAGAATAAAGTTAAAGCTTGCACCATGCCATATTCCCGTAAGAATCCAAATCAATAAAAGATTTACCACTCTTCTTCCAAAAGAAAGGCGATTCCCTCCTAACGGAATGTAGATATAATCCCTAAAGAAGAGGGATAGGGAAATGTGCCAACGCCGCCAAAAATCTCGAATTGTCCGTGCTTCATAGGGATAATGGAAGTTTTCCGGAATACTAAAGCCCGCCATTTCTCCCAAAGCTATAGCCATATCCGTGTAAGCTGAAAAATCCAAATAGATTTGAAGCATAAAAGAAAGACAGGAAAAAAAGACCGCTAAAAACGAGGGAAGAACAGCGCTTCCCGAAATTCCCTTTGCCATATCCAAACTCAGGAAGGAATTGGACAGCTTTCCCAGTGCATCGGCGAGAATCAGCTTCTTCCAAAGCCCGAATGAAAAGCGAAACAAGGCCCGGGAAAGTCTTGCAAAATTCCATTCCCTTTCATAGATTTCCTCTCGCATCTCTTTATAGCGGAGAATCGGCCCCTGCGAAAGTACCGGAAATGCAAAGGCGTAGATGGCAAAATGGAAAAAATTCTCCTCCGCTTTTCCCTCTTCTTTACAATCCGAAAGATAAGAAATAAAGCGAAAACTATAAAAAGAAATCCCGAAGGGCATGAAACCCTTTATCCATATCGGCAGTGCCGAAAGGTAGATACTGTATTTAAAGAAAAGAAGCGGAAGAAGGAGAACTAGTAAAGAGAGTACAAAAAACGCTTTACCTTTCTTATGAATCCGTCTTCCAACAGCAAAAGAATAGAGCGCAAGAACACTCAGAATTAGCAGTGAAATCAGTCCCTGAGAAAGAAGAAAAACAAGAGAAAAGAAGAGAAAGACGATGTTCTTTCCCTTATTTCCCCTTTGTAAAAATGCGTTATCACAGGCTTTTTGCTTAATGCCGGTAATAAAAGAAAAAGCCAGAAAAAGCGGGAGAAAGCCTCCCACAAATATCATTTCCGAAAATTGCATATTTCCCTCTTACTCTATCCACTTCGTCCACTTAAACCTTGCAAAGCCTCCGAAAATCCGTTATACTTCTACTGCTTCGGGGGCGATGAAGCTTGGGCCCCACGCAATGAGAGATACCGAACCGTGTCAGGATGGGAACATAGCAGCACTAAGGTAAAACTTTCATGTGCCGTGGGTAATCCTGGGTGGAGTTCTCGGAGCTTTTTATTCTATTCTATATACTCTTTTTCCGTTCTCTGCCGTCTTCCGGATTACTTCTTCTATAGAAATCCCCTTTAGCTCCGCTAAAAGCTTCGCTACATACTGGAGGTTTCCGGAGTAATTCCTTGTTCCTCTTACGGGAACTGGTGCCATATACGGACAGTCCGTCTCCATTACAATATGTTCCAAAGGAATCTCTTCCGCAACCTTCTTCAACTTTTTTGCATTCGTAAAGGTCAATACTCCCCCTATACCAATCATCATCCCTAAGGAAATAAAATCCTTTGCGACATCTATAGGATAGGAAAAGCAGTGAATAATTCCTCCGTTAACATAGCCTTTATGATCCCGTATGATTCGAAAGGTATCTAGGGCTGCATCTCTGGAATGAATGACCACGGGAAGATCTCTTTTTTTAGCCAACTCCAGCATAGTAATGAAGCATTCCTTCTGTACTTTCGGTTCCGGATTAAAGCAGTCCAAAACCTCTTCTCCCCTTTTCTTTCTCTCCTCGTCCCGCTCTTTTTCCACAGCGGTCCTTTTATCCAATCTATAGTAGTCGAGTCCTATCTCTCCAAGTGCCAAAACCTCTTCGGCATAAGTCAGCTCTTCCAGCCTTTCCAATCCTTCAGGGCTTAGTTCATCCGCATTTTCCGGATGAAATCCTACCGCAGCATGAACGGCAAGAGGAGATGCGCCATAAGCCTTTGCAAGCCTCACAGCTGCTTCAGAGCTCTCAAGGTTGTAGCCGATTTCACAAATCCGATCCACGCCCTCATCCGGAAGCTTTCTGAAAATTTCTCCCCGATCTATATCAAAGCTTGTGTCATTATAATGACAGTGGGTATCAAAAATCATCGTTCCTCCTTTTCCTTATGCCGTAATCTTTGCACCGAGGTAAATAAGCATATAGAAAAAGCTCAGGTGCAGAGGATAATAAATATAAAGGAATCTCCCCAGCGGAATTCTTCCCTTCTCTCCGTTATAGAAAAAAATCGGGAGAAAACTGATTGCTGCAGCTCCGAAATTCCCCAAAGAGAGAAGTATCGAGAAAAATACCCCTGAACAAATTCTGAGGGTCTTCTCTTTACGAAAATTATAAAGAACTGCAATCATCAAAATTCCTAAAGCCCCATAATCACAGCGCAAAATCTCCGCAAGGGCGGCACAAAGCACTACACTTCCCCATTTCAAAATCGACTTTCTCCGAAATTTTTTCATAAGGAACATGGTGAAAATGCCCAAAGCCAAGGTAAAACCTATATTCTGCGCCGTAAAATCAAACCATTTATTGAATAAACAAAGGTCAAAGGGAATTTCCGAGATGATTCCCATCAGAAGAACGCGAAGAAAATATTTTTTTCTATCCTTTGTATGAATAAACCCCTCTGTTAAAAGGAAGGCGAAAATAGGAAAAGCCAGCCTTCCTACGGTACGGAAAATATGATACAGTCGCATAAGCTGCATCCCTTTTTCCGTTGCAATCGCCATCTCATGATATTCCTGTACAAAGCCGTAAAGCTGTCCATTGTAGATTACGACAGCGGCATAATGATCTATCGTCATGGAAACAAGGGCAAGAAGCTTCAGCAAATCCGCTGAAACTCCTCCCCCTTTTTTCTTCGTATCAAGTGCATAAAGGCCGGTCATATTATGCGATATCCGCTCCTGCAGGCATATCCCTTAAAGAGGTCATGAGAGATAAAATCTCTTCTCCGTTCTCTTCAAAAGCCGCAGACAAAAGCATTCCCTGTGACTCATAGCCGGCTATCATTCTGGGCTTTAAGTTCACAAGTACCATCACCTTCTTCCCAACCAAATCCTCCGGATTGTAGGCGGACTTAATTCCGGAAAGAATCTGGCGAACCTCCTCTCCGATTTGCACCTTAAAGAGTAGAAGCTTCTTAGACTTCTTTACTTCTTCGGCATGAAGAATCTTTCCGATGCGGAAATCCAGCTTTTCAAAGTCTTCATAGCTTACTTCCGCCTTATACGGAAGCACTACCGGATTCGCGTCCTTAGCTGCGTCTCCTTCGGCTACAGGCTCAGCTGCTCCGGCTTTTACCGCACTCTTTTCGTCCAGCTTCTCTTCTTCCAAAGCTGCCTTTCTAATCTGTTCTTCCGTAATCTTCTCCACTTCCTTTTCAATTTCCTTCCAGTCTTTTCTGTCAAATAAGGTAGAAGGATTCTCGGAAACTCGCATTCCGGAGGGATAAAGACCGAACTGACCAAGTTGTTCAAAAGCTCTTTTTTCAGCGGAAAGCTCATCCAAAATTGTTTTTGCGGTCCCCGGCATAAAGCTCTCTAAAAGAGAAGCTCCAATCACGATGGACTCCGTCAGATTATAGAGCACAGTCTTAAGGCGCGGAGCAAGCTCTTCTTCTCTTGCCAAAATCCACGGCTCCGTCTCATCAATATATTTGTTGGAGCGTCTGAATATCTCGAAAATAGCAGTAAGTGCATCGGCAACCCTGTGCCCTTCCATCTTTTCTACGGCAAGCTTCGCCTGAGACAGCACTGTATTCTTTAAATCCTCATCCACCGTCTCTACGGCAGAGGTTTTTTCCACAATCCCGTCAAAATACTTATTGCTCATTGCAATGGTACGCTTTACAAGGTTTCCTAAAATGTTCGCAAGCTGAGAATTGTAGCGCTCTACCATGAGCTCCCAAGAGATTACGCCGTCATTCTCAAAAGGCATCTCGTGAAGAACAAAGAAACGAACCGCATCCACCCCAAAAAGACGAACGAGGTCGTCCGCATAAATCACATTTCCTCTTGACTTGGACATCTTTGTGCCTTCTTCAGCCTTTCCTACAGCGGTAAGAAGCCAGGGGTGCCCGAATACCTGTTTGGGTAGAGGAACATCCAAGCTCATCAGGAAAATAGGCCAGTAAATCGTATGGAAACGAACAATATCCTTTCCGATAAGGTGTAAGTCTGCCGGCCAATATTTTTTGTAGTTCTCACCGTGTGCACCTTCCGTGTCATAGCCGATACCGGTAATATAATTTGTAAGCGCGTCAAGCCACACATAAACTACATTTTTCTCATCAAAATCTACAGGGATGCCCCATGTAAAGGAAGAACGGGAAACACAAAGATCCTGTAATCCCGGTTTTAAGAAGTTGTTCACCATCTCATTTTTACGGGAAACAGGTTGTATAAACTCGGGATGAGACTCGATATGCTCCATTAAGCGGTCCGCATACTTGGACATCTTAAAGAAGTAGGCATCCTCGCTTGCCTTTTCCACGGGACGACCACAGTCAGGACACTTTCCGTCTACAAGCTGTGAATCTGTCCAGAAGGATTCACAGGGAGTGCAGTACCAGCCCTCATATTTGCCCTTGTAAATATCTCCTTTTTCGTACATCTTCCGGAACATCTTCTGAACTTGCTTCTCGTGATAAGGCTCCGTTGTACGCATGAATTTATCGTAGGAAGTATTCATCAAATCAAAAATACTCTTAATCTCTCCTACAACTTCATCGACAAACTCTTTCGGTGTCTTTCCGGCGTCCTTAGCCTTTCCCTCTATCTTCTGTCCATGCTCATCGGTTCCGGTCATAAAAAACACATCATATCCCTCGTAGCGCTTAAATCGAGCCATTGCATCCGCAAGGATAATTTCATAGGTATTTCCGATATGCGGTTTTCCGGATGCATAAGCAATCGCCGTGGTGATGTAGTATGGTTTTCTTTCCATGGACTCTCCTTTTTTCTTCCCTTTTCAACTGCTTCGCGCCCACCTTTATCCATTGCATAGGGGGCGAAAAAAATAACGATTCTAGTCTAGCATAGATTTTTCGTTAGTCAATCTTTCCTGATTTATCCTAAATAAACCTACATCCTAATTTATCCTAAATAAAGCGCATTATTTGTTCTAAGCTTTTACAGCTTTGTTTACCCTAGATCTTAGGAGCATTATGATTCCATGAAAACTTCATTTGTCCTAAACCGAAAGAATATCTTGTTTTAAAAATGGTGCAGGAAAATCCTGCACCACTCTATATATAAACTTTATACAACTTGCTTTTTTCTTACTTCTCTTTTTTACTTGTTCGACTTTTTATGTTTTTGAATTCGATTGGTAAAAACTATTCTTTCGTGAGAGTGTCCGCTGCATTTCTTTCCGTCTCTTTCACTTTATCTTTA
>CAUTEL010000013.1:0-14031 GCA_963537185.1 uncultured Oribacterium sp.
ATTCCTTTACACTTTCTCCGGAAGCTGTACCAAATCAATTCTTTTCTATCATAGAAAGTCAAGATAGCTTTTTCACAATACAGTCAGACAAAGATGTAAAGGATAGAGTTTTGAGCCTAATCGACATGCTCCCAAAAGATGATCCTTTAAGAAACAAACTGGAAAACTTATGCAATGAGGAGCCACGATTTCGTTATCAAAGCACATTTGGAACTGAAAAAATATATATTATCAATAAAGAACAAGAAAAAGGATATTGCCTGATTAGCGAGATTTAAAAAAGAACTGCGGAGGAAAAATCTCCTCCACAGTTCTTCTTTTTATTTCTCTGCTGTTTGTAAACGAATCAAAGCTCTGTAGAGCTTAGCCTGTGCACGAACCCGCGCTTCTTCGGAACTTTCCTCCTCGATGCGCTGTTCGGCCTTGGCCTTAGCGCGCTCTGCACGCTCCACATCGATTTCATCGCTCCACTCAAAGGTGGTCGGAATCAATCTGCAGTGGTTGTCCATCATGGAAAGCATACCGCCGATGCAGGCGCCCTTTTTCTCGGTACCGTCCGGAAGAATGACCTTGGCTGTTCCCATTCCCACTGCAGTGCAGTAGTTAATGTGATGCGCCATGATAGCCAAATCTCCGGTGATACTGCGAAGGCTCAGTCTTTCCACTTCGCCGTTGAACTTCTCTCCGTCCATAGAAACAATCTCTAATGGGAACATTGCCATAAGCGTCCCTCCTTACTGTTTCTTTGCTTTTTCAAAGACTTCTTCAATCGTTCCTACCAAGAGGAATGCAGACTCGGGAAGAGCGTCGCATTCTCCGTCCAGAATCATCTTAAAGCCGCGAATGGTTTCCTTAAGAGGAACATACTTTCCTGCAAGACCGGTAAACTGCTCCGCTACGGAGAAGCTCTGAGACAGGAAGTTCTGAATCTTTCTCGCACGGTAAACAGTAATCTTATCCTCTTCGGAAAGCTCATCCATACCCATGATGGCGATGATATCCTGTAATTCCTTATAACGCTGTAAAACCTGCTGTACTCCTCTTGCTACCTGATAGTGCTCTTCTCCGACAACTTCCGGAGTAAGAATACGGCTGGTGGAATCCAGAGGATCCACTGCAGGGTAAATACCCTTACTTGCGATATCTCTGGAAAGTACGGTCGTCGCATCAAGGTGCGTAAAGGTTGTTGCGGGAGCAGGGTCTGTTAAGTCATCCGCAGGCACATAAACCGCCTGAACGGAAGTGATGGACCCCTGCTTTGTAGAAGTGATACGCTCCTGCAAAGCACCCATGTCGGTTGCAAGAGTCGGCTGATATCCTACGGCAGAAGGCATTCTTCCAAGAAGTGCGGAAACTTCCGATCCTGCCTGCGTAAAACGGAAGATATTGTCAATGAATAGTAGTACATCCTGATGCTTCACATCACGGAAATACTCCGCCATAGTAAGGCCGGAAAGTCCGACTCTCATTCTTGCTCCGGGCGGCTCATTCATCTGTCCGTAAACTAGGGCAGTCTTATCCAAAACGCCGCTTTCCTTCATTTCCCCGTAAAGGTCGTTACCCTCACGGGTACGCTCTCCTACACCGGTAAATACGGAAATACCGCCGTGTGCTGTTGCGACATTGTGGATTAACTCCATAATCAAAACGGTTTTTCCTACACCCGCACCGCCGAAGAGACCGATTTTACCACCCTTTGCATAGGGGCAAATGAGGTCTACAACCTTAATTCCTGTCTCCAGAATTTCTGTCGCGGGAGTCTGTTCTTCAAAGGAAGGAGCCGGACGATGTATCGCCCATCTTTCCTCTGTTTCGGGAGCCGGCTTCTCATCCACAGGCTCACCCAAGATATTAAATATTCTTCCTAAGCAGCCATCTCCAACAGGTACTGTAATGGGATTCCCTGTATCAACTGCTTCTGTTCCTCTTACAAGGCCATCCGTTGAGCTCATGGCAACGCAGCGAACCGTGTCATCCCCCAACTGTTGTGCCACCTCACAAATCAGCTCTTTTCCGTCGAGCTGAATGGAAATGGCATTTAAGAGAGCTGGCAGTTCGCCTTCCCGGAATCGAATATCCAGAACGGCGCCCATGACCTGTATGACCTTTCCTACATGTTTCTCTGTCATGTATTTCTCCTTTAGCTATCCTATAACTCTTCCGCACCGGCAACAATTTCCGTAATTTCTTGGGTAATGCTTGCCTGTCTGGCTCTGTTATAGAATAGGCTCAATTTATCAATCATCTCTCCGGCATTGTCCGTAGCCGCTTCCATTGCAGTTCTTCTTGCCGCAAGTTCACTGGCAACAGAAGTGCAAACACCGCTATAGACGAGTCCGGCAAGATACTCCGGCACTATCGCATTAAAAACATCCTCTCCACTCGGTTCATAAAGAATCAAGTTTCGGATTGCCTTCGCCTCTTCTTCACTCTCCTCTTTCAAGTCTGAAAGGGGCAGGAGGGAAAGGCTTCCTACCTTCTGGCTCATCATGGAAATAAAGTCTGTATATAAAAGAACTATATGTCCAAATTCCCCTTCACGGTAGGCTTTACAGAGTTCTTTTCCTATGGCATAGGCATCGGAGACATTGAGTTCTCCTACCAAACTATAGTTTTCATTCACAATGCTGTAGCGTTTCTGTCTTCCATACTCGAGGGCTTTCTTTCCTAAGGGAAATAAAGCAAAATCCTTTCCCTTCACTTCTTCCTCAAGGGCACGGAAAAGGTTCGCATTGTAACCTCCCGCCATGCCGCGATCCCCGGCAATGAGCACATAGCACCATTTTTCCGATGTATTCTTCTTCACATAGGGAGAAGAGAAATCGGTGTTGCCGTTTGCTATTTCCGACAAGGTTTTCTTCAAGGTATGGAAGTAGGGCTTCGTGTTCTCCGCCTTTTCCTTCGCTCTTCTTAGCTTGGAAGAAGCCACGAGTTCCATTGCCTTGGTTATCTGCATTGTGTTTTGAATGCTTTTAATACGGAGTTTCACGGACTTCATATTTGCAGCCATGTTGTTCTCCTTTTATCTCTACTTCTACAGTCTCTTTAAAAATTCCTCTGTAAAACGCTCCAAGGAAGAATTTAACTTCTTCTCCGTATCCTCTTCCAGCTTTCCGGTGCTTACGATAGCCTGCATTGCATTGACAGCCTCTGCATCGGAATCGAGGAAGTGATACAGCTCTTCTTCATACTTCTTGATATTTTTTACTTCCACCTTGCTCAAGATACCATGGACTACGGCGTAGAGAATGGCCACCTGCTTTTCTACAGGAACGGGATCACCCTTACCTTGCTTTAAAACCTCAACTATACGCTCACCTTGTGCAAGTCTTTGCTTGGTATCCTGATCAAGGTCGGATCCGAACTGAGCAAAGGACTGTAACTCTCTATACTGAGAGTAAACGAGCTTCAAGGTACCGGCAACCTTCTTCATGGCCTTAATCTGCGCGTTTCCTCCTACACGGGATACGGAGATACCGGGGTTAACCGCCGGCATAATTCCGCTGTGGAAAAGCTCGGTCTCAAGGAAAATCTGTCCGTCTGTAATGGAAATAACGTTAGTCGGAATATAGGCCGATACGTCACCTGCCTGCGTCTCGATAATCGGAAGTGCCGTCAGAGATCCGCCTCCAAGCTCAGAAGACAGTTTTGCCGCTCTCTCAAGAAGTCTGGAGTGTAAGTAGAATACATCTCCGGGGTAAGCTTCTCTTCCGGGCGGTCTACGAATCAGAAGGGAGATAGCACGATAAGCTACAGCATGCTTACTTAAATCATCATAAATGATTAAGACATGCTTTCCCTGATTCATAAAATACTCACCCATAGCACAGCCTGCATACGGTGCAATATACTGCAAGGGGCTCGGCTCGGAAGCAGTTGCCGCAACAACGATGGAGTAGTCCATAGCGCCGGCATCCTTCAATTCATTCACAAGAGCGGTAACCGTGGATCTCTTCTGTCCGATAGCGACATAGATACAGATTACATCCTTCCCCTTCTGGTTGATAATGGTATCGATAGCAATCGTTGTCTTACCGGTCTGTCTATCACCGATAATCAACTCTCTTTGTCCTCTTCCGATAGGAATCATGGAGTCTATGGCCTTGATTCCTGTCTGCAAAGGCTCTTTAACCGGCTGTCTCTTAATGATGCCGGGCGCGGGACTTTCCACAGCACGGAACTCCGTACTCTCAATGGGTCCTGCTCCATCGATAGGCTGTCCGATTGCGTTAACTACTCTTCCAATCATAGCATCGCCTACCGGTACAGAAACAACTCTTCCTGTACGCTTTACGCTCTGCCCCTCTTTGATTCCTACATCGGATCCAAAGAGCACGGCGGAAACACTGGTTTCTTCCAAGTTCTGAGCCATACCGAATGTGCCGTCATTAAACTCCAGAAGCTCACCCGCCATACAGTTTGTAAGGCCGGAAACTCTGGCGATACCGTCACCAACCGTAAGAACGGTGCCGGTTTCGTTTTGCACGATAGCATTTTGGTAATATTTAATCTGGCTTCGAATGACCTCGGATATTTTTTCTGGTTTTAATTCCATTCTATGCCCATCCTTTTTACAAGACTACTTCATTTACATTTTTCCGTATCTCTTTTAATCTGCCGGAAACGGTACCGTCTAAGGTCTTTCCGTCGACTTCCACCTTGAGTCCCCCTAAAACCTCGGGGTCAATCTTCTCCGACAGGATAATCTTCTTCCGGCAGAGCTTCTCAAGCTTTGCAATCAAAGACTCTTTCTGCTCTTCGCTTAAGGCTACAGCACTGACCACAAGAGCATCGGTAATTCCCTCATCCTCTTGATATCGTTTTTTGTATGTTTTGTAGCACTCGGAATAGCTTCTAAGCAGTCCCTTTTCCAGTAAAACCTTTAAAAAGTTTAAAAGATAGGGCTGCAGCTCTCCTGAAAAAGCCTGGTCCAAAAGAGATAGTCTTTCCTTCTTAGGAATAGACGGCTCCAGCAAAAGACGGATATAATCGGGATTTTCCTTGAAAAGAGCCTTGACAAGCTCCATTTCTTCCAGAACTTCCTTCGTAATATTCTCTTCCTTTGCTAAGTCATAAAAGCTCTTCCCATACAAAGCGGACGACTGATTCATGATGCCTCCTCTACATTTTGTAAGAATTCATCAATTAAAGCCTTATGTTCTTCTTCATGGATTTCCTTCTCCACGACTTTACCGGCAATATCCATGGCAAGGCTTCCAATCTCGTCCTTCACTTCGTTTAAAGCCTTCTTTCTTTCCAAACGAATATCCGCTTCCGCCTTTGCCTTTATGGAGCTGGCTTCCGCCTCTGCTTCTCTAATCATTTCATCCGCACGGATGCCTGCATCCTTCTTTGCGTCTTCAATGATGCGACCGGCCTCTGCTCTTGCATTGGACATGCTGCTCTCATATTCCGCCTTTACGGCTTCCGCATCTTCCTTTGCTTTCTTTGCCTCTTCTATATTCTGATCCGCAAGCTTCTGTCTCTTCTGTAAAACCTCGTTAATCGGCTTAAAGAGGAAGCGCTTGATCAGGTATACTTGAATAAAAAGGTTCAAAATCTGGGCAATGAAGGTCCACGGTATGATGGTTACCAACTGTTGCGATTCCATCCTTTTTCTCCTTTCTATCTTCTTTCTAGGAAAATAATCCTATTATGCCAGGAAGTTCATGAACATTCCGGGTGCAACGAAGATTAAAAGAAGACCGGTTACGAAACCGTAGATACCTGTTGTCTCTGCGATAGCACAACCGAGAAGCATGGTGGAAGTAACATCACTCTTACACTCCGGCTGTCTTCCGATGGCTTCCAGAGCCTTTGCTACCGCGTTACCTTCTCCGATACCGGGTCCGATACCGGCGATCAATGCTGCTCCTGCACCGATTCCACAACCTGCTAATGCAATACCTTTTGCCAAAAATTGAAAATCACTCATTGTTTTCCTCCTAGAAATTCATTTCCTATACTAAACAGGCTCTCATGTGTCCTGTTTATCTTAAAATAATTCTACTTCTACAATCTTTATCCTTTTGCTGTATTTTACCTTCCGACATATTTAGCCTTCTGCTGCATATTTAGCCTTCTGCTGCATTGGCAATATACATGATCGTCAGCATGGTAAAGATGAATGCCTGCATGGCTCCGGAGAACCAGTCAAAGTAAAATGATAAAATTGCCGGTAAACCTACACTCAAAATGGGAATATTGGATAAGAATGCTCCAACAGCTCCCGGAATGAGTCCCAGTAGTGCGGATGACGCGAGCGCAAGCGCGGCGTAAATCAAACCGTTGATAACAATACCGGATAAAATATTTCCAAAATGACGACACGCCATACTAATGGGGGTAGCAATCTCCGAAAGGATATTGAAGGGTGTCATAATGAAAATAGGGGTAGTAAAACCCTTTAGGTAGCCGAGGAATCCGCCTGCCTTAATCTTGTTTGCCGTAATCATGGTAAATACGACGATGGCCCAGGCAGCTTCCGTCGACAAATCCGCTGTGGGACTTCGTAAGCCCGTCAAGCTGATTAAGTTGGAAACAATACTCGTAGCAAAGAGTGCCGCCACAAAGGGAATCATCCTATCAAAACGATCGCCTCCCGTATTGATTCGAACCAGCTTGTTCGCACTTTCCACAAGCATTTCTGCAATAGCCTGTCTCTTACCGATATTTTCTACCTTCAGATTTCTCGTCAGAAAAATACAAAGACCGGTAATGATGAGCATAACCACCCAGCTGATGACTAGGGTTTCCGAAAGCAAAAAGTCCCCTAAAATAGGAATTCCTGTAGGAATTTTTAAGAATATCTTTGCACCGGAAATATCAAAATTCATACTCTAGTTTTCACCTCCTTGTTTTTGATTTTTTCCTTTTTTCCACTCCAAAATTCCTCTTATACGAAGAATTCCTCCCGGAAAAAGTAGAGGAACAATACCAGCTACGGCTTGAAAGCAAGGTGCCACAACACAAAGAATAATCCATCCAAGCTGTAACATGGTACGGTTTCGGTAAGAGAGCCGCATCCTCTGATAAGCCTCTTCCTGATTCTCTACACTAAGAACACCCTGAACTGTAACCCCCATGAGAAAAAAATTCGTTACAGCAACAGCTGTTCCAAGCAATCCGGACAAAATCACTCGATAATCAAAGCTAATCTTCTCCGGATAAAAGTGATGAAGAACGAAGATGCAAATCCACATAACGACGGTAGCAATACCGCTTTGCACGGCAATCTGCAGACTTTCCTTCTTCACAGTTTCCTGAACCCTCATTTTTCTTCCTTTCCAAAAGTGAAGGACTTTTCCCATTCATGAAGCTCTAAGTTTTAGGACTTATGTTCATTAAATGCTCTATCCTTACTTCTCTTTTCTTCCTCTTCCTTTTTGCAAACGGAAAGGTAGACTTTATATGCCGTCATACATGAACCACCTAAGCCAAAGAAAAAAGCGGGAATGTATATCCAATAGCCCAGAGAAAAGGCTTCTCTTAGGCGATATACCAAAAACAGGCAAAGTAAAAGCGGCATCGCAAGGGACAAGCCAAGCTGTGTCAGAATCGACAGATTCTTTAAGGCCTTAGACCATTCCTTCATGCCACTTCTCCTCCTTGATTACTCTATGGAAAAACTATAGATTTCCTTCCTCGTTTTACCATTTTTCTCGAAAACACGACAAAACATTATCATTCACGATTCTACACTAGGCAAAAAGATTATTCAAGAATCTATAACAAGTTTAATGTAGAATTCAATAGACGAAAATGGCGAAATTGCCTGCTTATTTACACTGCAATACCATATTATCGACACAAAAATATTTTTAAAAAGGGAAAATAAAAAACTTGTCGCTTTAACGAGAATAATTCTCTCATACGACAAGCTTTTATCTGAAACATACGCTGTACAGACACAATCTGTTTACATATGATTTTTCAGCCATTAAACCTCAGCAGGCTGAGCCGCAGTTTTTACTTCCGATGGCTGAGCCGCAGTTTTTACCTCCGGCTTCTTTACCCTTTTCCCGGTAATCGCGGAGGTCGGACACTTCTGTGCACAAATTCCGCAGTCCGTACACTTTTCATTCATCACCGCAAGATCATCAAGGACATGAATAGCGTCAAAAGGACAGTTTTTCTCACAAATTCCGCAGGCAATACAGCCAATGGAACAGGTATCCTTCACTTGCTTTCCCTTTAAGAGATTCTTACAAGAGACAATGTGTTTTTTCTTATAGGGCACTAAGGCTATCAAGGACTTCGGACAAGCCTTTACGCAGGCACCGCAGGCAGTACATTTTTCCTTATCCACCACCGCTACACCGTTAATCACATGAATGGCATCAAAGGCGCAAACCTTTACGCAGGAGCCGTAGCCGCAGCAGGAGTAAGGACAAGCCTTCTCCGTTCCGCCCGGAACCACCACAAGGTCATTACAATCGGCAATTCCACTGTAATGCGCCTGCTGCTTTGCCTTATCACAGTCTCCCTGGCAATGCACATGGGCGACCTTTTTCACATTGTCCATAGAAACGGAGTCCGTTCCCATGATTGCTGCAATCTTCTCCGCAACGGGAGCCCCGCCTACGGGACACTGGTTCACCGGAGCCTGTCCCTTGGATATCGCCTTTGCACAGCCGTCACAGCCCGGGAAGCCGCAGGCGCCGCAGTTACTTCCCGGAAGAGCGGCACGAACCTCCGCCTCTCTTTCGTCTACCTCGACTTTAAATTTTTCCGAGGCCACGCCCAAAAATAAACCTAATATCAATCCGGTTGCTCCCACGAGTCCTGCGGCAACCAGAATCAGAGTAGTCATCACACTCATAATCCCTCCTTAAATCAATCCGCCGAAGCCGAAGAATGCAATTGCCATAAGGCATGCCGTAATCAAAACGATAGGGGAGCCCTGAAATGAATGGGGAATACGATCATTTCCCTCGATAATATTCTCCCGAATTCCTGCCATAAGAAGAAGTGCCAAAGCAAATCCTACCGAGATGCCGAGTCCGTAGACAAAGCTTTCCGCCAAATTGTAGCCATAGGACACATTGTTTAAGGCAACACCGAGTACTGCACAGTTCGTGGTAATCAAGGGAAGATATACTCCCAAAGACTCATAGAGAGAGGGAATATTCTTCTTTAAAAACATTTCTACAAACTGCACGAGAGCGGCAATAACCAAGATAAATACAATGGTGTTTAAATATTCCAGACCGTCCTTTAAGCCTAAGGCCTGACAAAGCGGACCGGAGGCCGCAAGAAATGTCACATAAATTCCATGGGTAATGACGGATGCCAGAACAATAACGAAAATAACCGCCCCGCCCATACCCTTTGAGGATTCCGTCTTCTTGGAAACACCGAGGAAGGGACAAATCCCCAGGAACTGGGAAAGGACTACGTTGCTCACTAAGGAATACTTAATGGCAATTAAGAGCAAGTCTTTCATACTGTTGCCTCCTTCTCCTTATTTTCCGTCTTACACTCCGAGAAACAGCCCATGCAATTTCCGCTGCACACGAACTCGCTCTGCACCGCATCTCCGTTCGTCGCGGAGGGCAGACGAAGTTTGTTCTGAATTGCGGTCAGCATTGCTAAAACGAGGAATGCTCCCGGTGCCAAAACAAAGATACTGATATTGTACGCCTCCGGAATGATGCGGAAGCCGAAAATGCTTCCGGCTCCGATAAGCTCTCTAACCGCACCGATGATCACTAAAGCAAAGGTAAAGCCTAAGCCCATACCGACTCCGTCGCAGAAAGAAAGAAGCGGTTTGTTAAAGAGCGCATAGGACTCCGCTCTTCCTAAAATGATACAGTTTACCACAATAAGCGGAATATAAATGCCGAGTGCCTCATATACGGAAGGTACATAAGCCTGGATAAGAAGCTGCACAATGGTTACCAAAGAAGCCACTACTACAATTTCTCCCGGAAGTCTCATTCTCTCAGGAATCACCTTTCTTAAGGCGGAAATCACAAGGTTTGAAAACATTAGAACCGCCAGAGTGGAAAGTCCCATTCCGAGACCGTTCATCGCACTGGTTGTCGTCGCCAAAGTCGGACACATTCCCAGCATGATGATAAAGGTCGGGTTCTCTTTGAATATTCCGTTTATAATTCTTTCTAAATATTTATTCATAATCCCCCTCCCTACTTTTCCGCATATTCTTCCACAAATTCCGTGGCAGCGTTTACTACATTCACAACAGCGGTACTGGTGATTGTTGCACCGGAGATGGCGTCGATTTCATTTTCACCGGCTCCGCCGCCCTTCTTTACGGAAATCTTCGTTCCTTTTCCGCTAAACTGCTCATAGAACTCCGGAAGAGTCGCCTTCTGTCCAAGTCCTGCAGTCTCGGGAAGTGTTTCCGGGAAAGAAATGCCTGTCACCTTTAAATCACTGCTTACACCCACTACAACCACAACCGCACCGCCGTAGCCTGCAGCCTGGCCTTTAAGGACATATCCCACCGTATTTCCGGACTCGTCCTTTGCAAGGATTGCCTCGGAAAGACTTGCATTGCCGTTGTTTGCGGCAAGTTTTCCTTCCGCTGTAGCCGTTTCCAGCTTTTCCTTTAAGCTCTCCGTATCATAATCATAGGCATCGAGTACCACCTTATATGCGGCATTCGTTTTTTGCCTGATGGCTTCCGCAATGGTGTCCTTTGTCACACCGTATACTGCACCGAGGAGCAAACCGGAAATGAGGGTGATTGCGGTTAAAACCAGCGCATCTTTGATAAAGGAATCTTTCTTCATCTTACTTGTCCTCCCTTCCAAAGCCCTTCGGGATGGTCTTGTTATTAATAAAAGGTACTACGATATTCGAAAGAATAATGGCATAGGATACCCCCTCTGCAGAACCGCCGAATAGACGGAAGAGCCCTGTTAGGAGTCCGGCAAGAATAGCGAAAATGACCTGTCCCATCGGTGTAATCGGGGAGCTAACATAGTCGGTCAGCATAAAGAAGGCACCGAAAATCAGTCCTCCACCAAGTATTTCCGAAAGAAGATACTGAGGATTCGCTCCGCCCTGTCCAAAAATCAGAGTAAAAAGTGCCACTGTCCCGATATAAAGGAGGGGCATCTTGGGAGAAATCACCTTTCTGATAATCAGATAAAGTGCTCCGATAAGAAGACAAATCTTGGATACCTCTCCAATTGTTCCCGGAATTCTGCCAAGGAACATATTCATCAGATCCGGTGTTGCCGTAGGACTAGCCTTTAAAGTGGCAAGCGGTGTAGCGGAAGCCACCGCATCGCTTCCCACGACGGTAAATGTCGTCATTTTTCCTGCAAAGGAAATCAGTAAAAAGCAACGCGCAGCAAGAGCAGGGTTCATAAAGTTTGCTCCCAGCCCTCCGTAAAGTTGCTTCACCACGATTATGGCAAAAACGGATCCTATAATCGGAATCCAGAACGGAATGTTCGGCGGACAGTTTAAAGCAAGAATCATGCCGGTTACCGCTGCAGACCAATCGTTAATTGTAACAGGAAGCTTCATTGCCTTCTGATACATATACTCCGTAAGGACTGCCGCAAGAGTCGTCAGTACTACAACGAAGAACGCATGAAAGCCCCATTGCAGGCTACCGTAAATAGCAGTGGGGAGCATAGCAATCACCACATCGCGCATGAGTTCGGAAGAACTCACATCCTCTCTGATGTGGGGACTGGATGAAATTTGTAACATCTTCATAATTTAGGCTCCCCCCTTCTTTTCTTCTTCGACTTTCTTTTCTTCTGCGGCTTTTCTAGCCATTTCCGCCTTGACTCTCCGCTTCATTTCCTTAAAGCCCTGTGTGAGAGGTCTCTTGGCGGGACATACATAGGCACAGCAGCCGCACTCAATGCACTCTGTGCCGTACAAGGTCTGGAAACGATCAATGTCCTTCTGTAGAACCGCCTTCATCATCATAACAGGCATAAGATTCGTAGGACATGCCTCGGCACAGCGACCGCAATTAATACAGGGAGTAACAGGCTCCTTGGAAACCTGATCCTCCTTAAAGGCCAAGATAGAACTGGAGTTTTTCGTTACAGGTACATCCAGCTTGAATAAAGACATCCCCATCATAGGACCGCCGGAAATAATCTTTTCAGGCTCCTCGATGAATCCGCCTGCCGCATCAACAAGCTGTTGATAATTGGTTCCGAGAGGTACACGGAAGTTTCCCGGCTTTGCTACCGCATCTCCCGTAACCGTAAGGATTCTTCTTACAAGAGGCTTTGATTCGCAAACCGCTTCATAAATAGCAATCAGCGTATCCGCATTATTTACCAGTACGCCCTTATCTGCCGGAAGAATGGAGAAATTAATTTTTCTTCCCGTAACGGCATAAATGAGCTGGCGTTCTCCACCTTGCGGATAACGAGTCCTTAAGGACACTACTTCTATATTCTCTTCATCTTTTGTAAGTTCAGTCAAAAGGCGAATTGCTTCCGGCTTATTGTCCTCTATGCAAATCTTCCCCTTGGCACTCGGGAAGAGAGAAAGTACGACCTTTAGGCCGCCGATAAGCTTCTCCGGACTTTCCATCATATCCCGATAGTCCGAAGTGAGATAGGGCTCACACTCTACTGCATTGGCCAAGAAGTAATCAATCTTTTCCGGATTCTTCGGGCAAAGCTTAACAGATGTAGGAAAGCCCGCTCCGCCCAAACCTACAATTCCGGCATCCTTTACAATCTGCACGATTCCTTCCTTGGAAAGCTTCGTATAGTCTCTCTTCTCTCCAAAGCCGGGAATCGTCTCATACTCCTCATCATTCTCCACTACGATAGACTCTACCATACTGCCGCCTACCGTAAGTCTCTTCTCTATACTTTTTACCGTACCGGAAACAGAAGAGATTACAGGAGCGGAAATAAAACCGCTCGCCTCTGCAATTTTCTGTCCCATCAACACTCTGTCGCCCTTTGCTACAAGGGGCTTTGCAGGAGCGCCTATATGCTGTGACAGGGGGTAGACCATAAGCCCCTCAGGACGCAAATCGACAATAGCCTTATCCATTGCCAATTCTTTTCCATCATAGGGGTGGACACCACCCTTAAAAGTGGAAACACCCATCTTTATACCTCCAAAAATAACACTCAACTAGACTCTGAAATTATACTATGAAGCCCGGGGAAAGACACTACGCCCCGGGCTTTGCATTGAATTTAGTGCAGTAATTGATAAGCCTTCACTACATGCTTGGCAAGTACTGCAGTTGTGACAGGGCCAAGACCTCCCGGAACCGGCGTCAACTTTTCCGCTACCGTCTTAATCGTATCATAGTCTACATCACCGCAAAGATTTCCGTCGGAATCCACATTGATTCCCACATCGATGACCGTTGCCCCCTCCTTACAGTAAGAAGAACCTATCGCCTTGGCCTTTCCGATTGCCGTAACCAAAACATCAGCCCGCTTCGCGACTTCTTTGATATTTTCCGTCTTGGAATGGCAGACGGTTACCGTAGCATCGGCGTTCAGCATAAGAACGGAAAGAGGTTTCCCCACGACAAGAGAACGGCCTATTATGCAGACTTCCTTTCCGGAAAGCGGAATCTTATAGTATTTGCAAAGCTCCATTACCGCTTCCGCCGTGCAAGGCGCGAAGGCATCCGGATCCTGCAAAAGAAGGCCCGCAAGATTCGAACTTGTCACCCCGTCCACATCCTTCTCCTTCTTCATTACAGAAAGCATTTCCTCCTCATCAATCTGAAGAGGAAGCGGTCTGAAAACCAAAATGCCGTCTATTTCCGGGTCCTCATTCAAAAAGCGGAAAACCTCCTGAAACTCCGCATTACTGCAATTTTCCTCCAAATGGTAGTCCTTTACCTCAAGACCGAAGTCTTGAAAACGCTTTTTGATAGAGCGTTCGTAGGCTATGTCCGATTCCTTATCTCCCACTCTTAATACGGCAAGACTCGGAATGCAGGCATGCTCCCGGGCAAAGCTGAGACATTCCGTCCGCATGGCCTCTACGATTTCTTTTCCTCTCAGTTCTTCCATACTCTTCCTTTCCCAATTCTTTCTCTCTTACTTA
>CAUTEL010000014.1:0-13724 GCA_963537185.1 uncultured Oribacterium sp.
GATGAGATTCCCTTCTTTAAGAGTGGGGCTTATTAAGTAAATATCGTATGTTTCGCGTACTATGCCCGTTAAAAACAAGATGTCTCCGACTTTGCCTTAGCCACTTGTCAAGAATAAAAAAAGACCGTGAAGTCATTTCACAGTCTTTTTCTCTCTACATAGTGCAATACTTCTTCCTCTTTCATCAGCAAATACTTCTTCATCTGCGCTCGGCAAGACTTCTTCCTTTCCTTAAGAAGCGGAACAAAGTGCCAAACCTTCGCTTACTTAAACAGCACGCAAAGCTGAACAGCTGAAGTACAGAATCTGTCTATCTTCTGCGAGCTTCTTAAGAAGCTCTAGGCCTTTTTTCCCTTTCTCATCATCAAAGTGGCAGAAGGGGTCGTCCAGGAAAAGCAGGCCGTTTTTCTCCGGGAACATGGCATCAAAAATCGCAAGCTTTAGAGAAAGCCGGCAAATATCCTGCAAACCCTCACTAAGATAAGCTGTAGATCTTCTGATTCCGCCCTCTAAAAATTCTAATTCCAGGTCATCCGTCATAACAAATTGAAGCTCCGATCCGCTTAGTTCCTGAAAGTATTTACCAAAGGCCTTTAAAATAGGTTCACTGTATTGGGCTGAAAAAGCTTCCTTCGCCTTCTCCATATATTCCTTACAAAGCTGTAAAATATGAATCCGCTCCTCCATCGCGATTCTTTCTTCTCTTATTGAGTAGAGTCTCCTTTCCTGCTCGCTAAGAATCCTTAGTGCTTCCGCTCTTTCTTCTCTTTCCTCACGCTTTTCCCTTATCCTATCTCTTAGGACTTCACCTTCCTCTCGAATTTCTTCCAGCTTCTTTTGTCTCTCCTCCAAGGAAAAAGGTTTTTCCTCATCGCCCTTTGTATCCGGTTCTCCTTCTTTTGCAAGGAAAAGGTCAAGAGCCTCCTTTCTCTCTTCTAGCTCCTTTTCTAAAGAGCCCATTTCTTCCAGCTTATGAGAGCGCAGAAGAAGCTCCTCCAAAGAAGCCATTTTAAAAGCCTCTTCCTTCTTTCTATTTTCTTCCTCTCCCTGTCTTTTCCCAAGTTCCGACTTTCGCTTCTCCTTTTCTCCATAATATACAGCAAAAGAGATGCAGCTCAAAATAAGGGCAATCAGTAGAGAAAGACTTCCCGGAACTGGAATCGAAAGTCCGCTGATTTTCAAAATAAATAGAAGCAAAAAACAGAAGGCAAAAGCAAGTAATAAAAGAGGAAGCGGGTTTCTCTTCTCCTCTATCTCCCGCTCTTCAGAAAAATAATCCAAAGCAGGCTTCTTCGCCTCTTCCTTAAGAGATGCAATTTTTCTCTTAAGCTCGGGAATTTCTTCCTTCCAAAGCCTGTCTCTCTCGGAGGGACTTAAAGCACTAAAACGCTCCTGATAGTACCACCTCTTTGCATTATCATATCGGGCGCGGGCCTTCTCCAGCTCTTCCAAAAGCTTTCGGTATTCGACCTTTTTTCCCAAAGCTTCCTTTTCCAAAATCCCGTCCCGAACAGACTTTTCCAGCTCTCTTTCTCTTTCCTCTATCTGTCTTTCTTTCTCCTTAAGTCGGAGCACTTCTTCCTCCAGCCTAAGTACATTTTCTTCCTCTTTTTTCTTTCCTAAAAGCCCTGCCGTAAGGCTTTCCTCTTCCAATCTTTTCTTGAAAATGGCACCGGTCCGCCTATTCGGTGAAAGTGCATTGATGGCATCCTTTAAGGTATCCTGTACCTTTTGAAACTTCTTCATGTCTTCCTCATCACCGGAAACATTCCCCAGCTTCGCATGTACCGCGGAATTAAAGTGAAAAGAGATATCCTCATGGCTAATCATACAAACTCTCTGAAAAGCTTCCGAATCAAGAGAAAAAATTTCTTCTCCTATATTTTCCGAAAAATCATGACTTTCCTTTCCCTGCTCCGTAAGAAGGCGAAAGCTGTCCTCTGCCTTCCTAAGACCGAAACTTCTTTCCAGAATATACTCTTTTCCATTTTCCTGAAAATGAATGTTTCCCCCAAAGCTTCCTCCATGAAAAGGCATATAATGCTTTCTGTCATTTTCGGAGATTTCCTGCTTTCTCTCTCCGGAAAGTCCGTAAAACATGATATGGAAGAAGTGCATCAAAGTTGTTTTCCCTTCCCCATTTTCCCAAAGGAAGGAATTTAGAGAATCCGAAAAAGAAAAGCTCTTTTCTTTCCACTTTCCAAATTGCGCAATATAGCATGACTCGATTATCATAATTCTTCTCCCTGTAAAAGCCCTATTCCCAGAATCATCAGTTTCTCCTTCTCTTCCTCACTTAAGCTCTCACTCTCACTGACCATTCTAAGAAATTCTCCCTTAAGGCCTTTCTCATGTATGAACTCCTCTTTCCGAAGCGTCAGCTTCGTTTCATCTTTAATCTCGATATAGGCGTATTCTCCCTCCAGCTGCTTTTCCAAATAGCGGAGATTCCTTTCTTCCTCCGCTCTTTTTTCTCCCTTTAAAATAATCCTTAAGCTGTCCTTCGCTTCCACTCCCTCTTTTTTAAGACTTTCTCTGATTTTCTCCTCCGTATCCAGCGTGCCGTCTTCTTCAATAAGAAAGAGTTCAATAACGCGAAACTCTCCTTCTTTTAAGGGAATAAATTCCGACTTGATTTCCTTCGTTTCCTCTTCTATTTCCAAATAATAGAAGCCCTTTTCTCCCTCCTCATCAAAGCCTCTCCCCTGAAGGCAGCCCGGATAAATATAGTAAAAAGAGCCGTATTTTCCTTCTTCTCTCCTATGAATATGGCCTAAAGCCAGATAGTGAATCGGATACTTAGAAAGAAGTTTTAAGGATATCCCCTGCTCAGTTTGTACTTCCGTTCCCTCTTCCATGGAAAAAACTTGGGAATCTGCGCTTATCTCCGTATCCGATGCGCTCTTCGTTTCGGAAGCCGTCCTACTAAGTCCCCCTTCTCTAAGTGCGCCGTGCAACATCAGTATATTGCAATCCTCTTCTTTTAAATCCCATATGCTCTGCACCGCATCCTTAGATTCCGGAGAGGAGAGAAGCTCTTCCGGAAATTCGATTTTTCTTTCCGCTCCGTAAAATTCCTGCCCGAGAAGTACAAGCTTATCCTTTAAACGGTACTTTTTCCCCTCTTTGGAAAATAAAAAGAGGTTCTTCGGAAGATTCTCCTGAAAGCGAAAGGTATTTTTTGTGTCATGATTTCCTCTCAAATAAAAGAAGGAAATCTCCGGATTCTTCCTTATGGAAGAAAGGAAAATCTCCATTGTGGAACGGGAAACTACAGGACTGTCAAACAAGTCCCCGGAAATGAGAATTGCCTGCACCTTCTTTTCTATACCGTAGTTAAGAAGCTTATTCCAGGCAAGCAATAGATTTCTTCTTCTTTCTTCCGCCTCCTCTTTGGAAAAACGGGAAGAGAATGCCGCATCCAAATGTAAATCCGCTGTATGTATTAAACGCACCATATATACCTTTCCTTTTTGCAAAAACAGGGCCAAGCTATGTCCGGAAGTTCCCAATTTCAAGCCGTCTGTTTTGTTATTTTTGTACGCTTATCCTTCTCTCTACTACAAAACATTGCCGGACTCCGACTCCGGGAGCATACTGACTGAGCGTCCCAATATCCCGCTCATCTTTGCCATAGCAAGGCCATAATTACAGATAGGAATCCCCTTATTCAGAAAATCCTGATACCTGGATTGTACTTCTCTTTCACTAAGCATACAAGCACCGCAGTGAATCATAAGCTTCAGTTCTTTCTGCTTTTCTTCAGAAAGGAAGCCCTTTCCCTCCGTAAAAACAAAGCTTAGCTTCTTTCCGCTATACATTTCCAGCATCTTCGGAAGCTTTACCGTACCGATATCTCCACATTGTCTATGGTGCGTGCATCCCTCCGCGATATAAATCTTATCCCCGTCCTCCAAGGAGTCTAAAAGTACACAGCCTTTTAAGGCATAGGACAAAAAGCCCTTATACCTTGCCATAAGAATAGAAAAGGAAGTGAGCGGAACTTCTTTCTCTAAAATATTCTCCACCTCCTTAAAAGCCTGGGAATCCGTCACTACAAGCTTCACTTTTTTTCCGAGGCTTTTCATGACAGCCTCTAATTCCTCAACTTGCGTAACAATGGGGATCGCATGATAGTCAAGAAGATCTCGGATTGCCATCTGCTGCGGTAAAATAAGCCTTCCCTTCGGTGCCGATTCGTCAATCGGTGTCACAAGGACAATATAGTCTCCCGCTTCCGAAAGACCCGAAAAAAGCCTTCTTCCTTCCGTCTTCGGAAGCAGCTCTCCCAAGGCATTTTTAATGGCTTCGATGCCTTCGATTCCGGAAAAATTTGCGCTTTCCTCCGAAGAAAGGCCGGAGGAAAACTGAATACTTTGGATGCCGTACTCTCGCTTTTTCAGTTCTATGGCTTTCAGCGCTTCTTCCAGTTCTTCCCTCTCTGTATCGCTTAGTCTGTCTGTTTGACTGAAAATCAGAATAACAGGGATATTTTCTTCGTGAAAGACTTTCAAAAGGAGCCTTTCCGTTTCAGGAATCAGCTCCTTTCTCTTTTCCACCTTCGTAATACTTTGTTTTTCTTCCAAAAAAACTTTCGTAGACAAAACAAGCAACGCGATATCCGTCTCGCGTATTACCTCTTTACTGCGGGAAACACGCATCTCTCCAAGACTTCCCTCGTCATCAATTCCCGGAGTATCAATGAGAACTACAGGGCCAAGGGGCAGGATTTCCATGGATTTTCGGACAGGGTCGGTCGTTGTTCCAAGAGTCTTAGAGACGAGGGAAACTCTCTGCCCTGCAATAGCATTGATTAGGCTCGATTTTCCTGCATTCCTCCTTCCGAAGAAGCCGATATGAATACGCTCGCTTTGCGGTGTAGCCTGTAAGCTCATGGTTCCTCCTTAAGTGCAGATGATTGAGTTAAACTTTCTTTATTTTGCATTGCCGTATGGGGACACGCTCTCGCTAACCTCGCCTCGTAGGGGTTCTAAGTTTTTACAATACCAAAAACTAAGAACCCACGGGCTCAGATTGTCCCCATACGGCAATCACAAAATGACAGAAAATCATCTTCTGCCAATTTTTCATACATAAAGTTAGAAGTAGAAATCCCTCTTGTTGGACTGATAGATGCTTTCAATATGCTCCCCTGCAATCCTCATTCGGTTTGCGTTCGGAATCGTCTCCAATTCCTCCTCAATAAGCTCTTCTCCGCATTTTCTGGTTTCAGGGCTTGCATAGTCGGTCAGGTACTCCGCCAAGGTCATTAAAGCATTCGGATGACAGCAGTTTTGAATCTGTCCTGATTTGCAAAGTGCCATAAAGCGGTCACCGGTTCTTCCCTCTCTATAGCAGGCTGTGCAGAAAGAGGGAATATAGCCGAGATCCATAAGCCACTTTACAACTTCATCCAGGGTTCTTTGGTCGGAAACATCAAACTGCTCCGTATCATGCGGTCTTTCTTTGTCCGTATATCCTCCCACCGAGGTTCTGGACGCACCGGAAATCTGAGAAATTCCCATAGAAAGTGCTTTCTTTCGCACTTCTTCGGACTCTCTTGTGGAAATAATCATTCCGGTATAAGGCACGGCAATGCGAATGCAGGCAATAATCTTCGAAAAGATCTCATCATCAATTCCGTTGTCAAACTGAGTAGGGTCAATGTCATCCGCCTTCTTCAGTCTCGGTACGGAAATGGTATGCGGTCCCACACCGTGCACTGCCTCCAAGTGCTCCGCGTGCATGAGAAGTCCGGCAAATTCATAACGATATTTGTCGAGGCCGAATAGCACTCCTATTCCCACATCGTCGATTCCGCCTTCCATGGCTCTGTCCATCGCTTCCGTGTGATAACGATAGTCATGCTTCGGTCCGGTCGGGTGGAGCTCTTCGTAGGCTTTCTTATGATAGGTCTCCTGGAAAAGAATATAGGTTCCAATTCCGGCTTCCTTCAGTTTTCTATAGTTTTCCACCGTGGTTGCGGCTATATTGACATTGACTCTGCGAATGTCTCCGTTCTTATGATGAATACTGTAAATAGTCTTGATACTCTCTAAAATATAATCAATCGGATTATGTATCGGGTCCTCTCCCGCTTCCAGAGCGAGTCTTTTATGTCCCATATCCTGTAGGGCAATGACTTCCTTTCTAATCTCCTCCTGTGTGAGCTTCCTTCTTGCAATAGTCTTGTTTTTCGCATGATAGGGGCAATAGGTACAGCCGTTCACACAGTAGTTGGAAAGGTAGAGCGGAGCAAAAAGCACGATACGGTTTCCGTAAAAAGCCAGCTTGATTTCTTCCGCAAGTTTAATCATTTTTTCATTTAAATCCGGAATTTCACAGGCCAAAAGGACAGAGGCTTCTCTATGATTCAGTCCTCCGCAGTGTAGGCTTCCGTTTGGATTGTAAATGGGTTTTGCTTTTTCTAAAATAGATTCGATGTAGGCTCTGTCGTTCTTCTTTTCGTCTGCAAAACGAAGAGTCTCCAGAATTTCCTCATGAGAAATGAATTCTTCCGCTTTTAAAGATTTTGGATTGTAGTTCATGATACTCCCTTCTTTCGGTCCGAAATCCTTTTTTATGCTTATGCAGTCGTATAGCATAATTGCTCATTTTTTCAAAATGAACTATTCCGCTAAAGGCATGTTCCATTCAAAAAAAGATACATTCCGTTCAGATGATAAATAGACTAATTTGATATTATTTTTTTCACTTGCTTCTATTTCACTCGCTCACAGCAAGTCCGTCTGTTGCTTTCTACTCTTTTTAGTTTTTATTACTCTTTTTTATTTTATTTCGCTCTCTTTCTCTTTTTTCGCATCCCCCCTGTCTACCAAAAGTTTAGCTCCTATTGCCTCCATTTTCTCCTCTAAATCCGCCCTGCACTGTGCCGACTCATCTCCCGTACAGATTTTATTGTCGTAAAGGAGATATTTCTTCCTGACTTCTATCGGTGAGAGATTCGGCATAAGTACATTGGCCCCGGAAAGAATCCCCAGTTCCCTGCCATACTCATCAATAGTGCCTAAGGCAGTCGTTGCAGGAAGAAGGAGATTTGGCTTAATGAGCCTAAGAAGTGCTAAAAGAAATAAGCTATCTTTGAGGCTTCCCGCCTTCTCCTTTGCAAATCGTGTTGCATGCTGCGGAATAAATGGTCCGATTCCGCACATATCCGGCTGAAATTCCTGGATAAAGTAGAGGTCCTTTGCCAAGGTCTTTACGGTCTGATGAGGAGAACCCACCATAAAGCCGCAGCCCACCTGGAAACCGATTTCTTTTAAGTCCTGTAGACAGCGCATTCTCCTCTTCCAGCTCAGCTCCTTCGGGTGGAGGTACTGATAATGTTCTTCGTCTGCGGTTTCATGCCGAAGCAGATAGCGATTCACCCCCGCCTTATAGTATTTCTCATAGGACTCTCTGGGCTTTTCCCCTATAGAAAGAGTTATCGCACAGTCAGGGTATGCTTCTCGAATTGCCGTAACAATATCCACGATTCTCTCATCCGTAAAGTAAGGATCCTCTCCTCCCTGCAGTACAAAAGTCCGAAAGCCGAGGTGATATCCCTCCGCGCAGCAGGAAAGAATCTCCTCTTTAGAAAGTCGGTATCGCTCCACCTCCCTGTTTTCCCTTTGAATACCGCAGTAGTAGCAATTGTTCTTACAGTAATTCGTTAGCTCAATGAGTCCTCGTGTATATACTCCGCTTCCGTAATGCTTCTCCGTGCATTCCTTCGCAAGGCTTCTCGCAAGCTCTTCATCTTCTGCTGTCCTCTCTCGAAGAATTTTCTCGTAGGCGGAAAGACTTAAGCAATGCTTTTCGGAAAGAATATGCAGGAGTTCAGAAACGCTTTTCCTACTCTCTTCCAAGGAGCTGAGGTTTCCGCCCCTCTCCTCTATCCGCCCCTTATACGCTGGCATAGGCAGTCTTTACACTGATTCCGGAAATATTTCCGATCTTTCCGGCAAGCGCGGATATGGTTTCATTCGGTGCATCCAAAGCAATCGACACGATATGCAGATTTTTCTTCTCATAGGGTAGACCCATTCTTCCCACGATAAATCTTCCATACTCATGAAGAACCGTATTTAACTCGTCCACGGAGTCCCTGTTTTCCACAATGATTGCCATAACCGCAATTCTGTTTTCCTGTTCCATTTCTTAAGCCTCCTATAAATAGTCTATCCGGGTGTAAAAGTTCTTTGGAGAATCAAGTTCCAATAGATACAGCTTTATCTCTCTTAATTTTAGGAAAAGCTTGCTTTCCAAAGAAACTTTTCACTTTGATTTTTTAAGTATAGCACATTTATAGAAGGGATAAGTATTCGTATATATACCAAAATATGAGCTTGTTTTTTGTGAAAATTACAGACAAAAAAGAGGAGGTATCGCCTGACACACCCCCTCTTTTCTCCTCCGCGCTTTTTATGCCGGGAGCTCTATCCAAAAGTCCAAGGCATGACCGATTAGCTCCTGCGGTTCCACTTTAAATTCTTTTGCAAGCTCTTTTAAGCGATCATCCACCAGATACTTATTCTTTTTTTCATAGGCAGCAAGTCTCTCTCCATGAAGGAAAACCTCACTGATGCCGTGCGCTTTAGCTCCTATTTTCCTCATCATACTGATAGAAGCTTCATTATCCGCATCTACCCGTCCTCTAAAAATTCGCTCTCCCGTGCGCCTCTTCAAAGCCTTCATAAGAAGCAGAAGGCTTTCCGGTCCAATGCCGTGTCCCTGATACTCTCTCTTTAAAGCAATACATAGCTCCCAAGGTTTTGCTTGAAGATTGCGGATTCCGCAATATCCCAGGAATACGGAGTTAAGATTGAAAATGCTGTAATACGCTCTGTTCTTAAGGAAAAAGCTCTCCCAAAGCTTGTCCAGAAAGCTCTCATCCGTAAAGGCCTCTTTAATAAAAGAGGAATCATACTCTACCTCCAAATACCCTCTGTGATCCTTTTCCGAAATGCCAAGAAGGCAGAGCCGCTCTCCTTCAATGAGCAGTTCTCCCTCTTTCGGTAAAGAACTCGAATCGAAGCTTGGACTCCGCTTTTCCGGTCCGGCCTCTTCACAAAGCTCAATTTCTTCCCGCAAGTCAGAAAAGAGGCCGCCCAAATCCTCAGCTGCCCCTTCTTTTCCGTCACTATCTATATTCTGTTTACTTCTTTCTTCCAGTCGGTCTAAAAGTTCTGAAAACATCATTTGATCCTTCAAATGGATGTTTCTGTCCTCCTTCTCTATTTTCATAGGCACCTCTTTCTGTAGGTCGCCAATCTACATTCTTTTTTTTTATTCTACTCCTCAATATCGGGAGTTTCTATAGAATTGTCCTATAAAAGTTTTTTGAATACAGCATTGATTTTTGCGTGCCTAACGATTTTTCGTACTTTTCCAATATCTTTTTAGCTGTTAAACCAAAATAATTTTTTGCCCTGCTGCCTTTTTCATCCGGTTCATCAGGGCAAAGCCTATCCCTTCTTCCGAATAGCCTTCCGAAAGAATCAGTCCTATTCCCTCCTCGTCACATTCCCGAAGAATACGAAACAAGTTGTGAGTCATGGACAAGGGCTCATTCCGTCTTCCGAGAATTTTCAGCGAAATGTCCTTCTTTTTCACTAAATCCTTATATAAATGCTTGCTTTCTTCCGCACATAAAATGGCTATTTGCTCTTCTAAAAATTTCAGCCCTTCCTCTTCCAGATACTCCGCTATTCTTTTCGAAATCTTATCTTCCGATTCTTTTTCCTCTAAAGAGCAAAATAGAATCATTTCCGCCTTCGGGGCATAATGGCGATACTTCATACCCGGTGCCTTCGGAATAAATCCGTCTTCCATCTTCTTTCCGACTAAGGTCGGATCCACCTCCGGTTTTTCTCCAAGAACTTCTGTGAGATCCTCCAAGGTAATTGCACCCGGTCTCAAAAGCGTAGGTACATCTCCGCTCATATCCAAAATTGTGGACTCCACGCCAATACCGACGGCTCCGTCATCAAGGATCCCTTCGATTCGACCGGCCAGGTCATGGTAGACATGAGAAGCCTCTGTCGGACTCGGACTTCCGGAAAGATTCGCGGAAGGACCGGCTATGGGAAATCCGGCCTTCTCAATAAGTGCTAAGCTTAAGGCATTGTCCGGACAGCGGAGTGCCACAGTATCCAATCCCCCCGTGCTCTCGCGAGGTACAATTTCCGATTTTTTTAAAATGACTGTAAGTGGTCCCGGCCAGAAACTTTCCATAAGGAGCTTTGCCTTTTCCGGGATACTTTCCACAAGAGGATTAACCTCTTCTATCTTGGAAACATGCAAAATCAAGGGGTTGTCCGAGGGACGCCCCTTTGCCGCATAGATTTTCCGCGCCGCGTCCCGACTAAGCCCATTCCCCCCAAGACCGTAAACCGTCTCCGTCGGAAAAGCCACAAGTCCGCCTGCCTTCAGAACCCGCGCCGCGTCCTCTATATTTTTTTTTGAAAATATCCTTGTTTCCATATCTATTTCCCTGTAAGGATAGACCAAAAGCCCTCCGGCTCCTGCCCAAGCTTCCATGCTGCAACACCTTGAATGCCGTTTTCCTTCAGGAGTTTCATCTTCTCTTCCATGGACTTCTCGTCTTCCATCCAGATTTCTTTCTTCTCGTCTCCGTCCTGTATGCTTCCGTAATATTGCCCGATTTCACTCAGCCATTCCAGTGAGACATTTTTCTCCGTAATCCACGCCTTAGCGGTCTTAATGGAGAGTGCCTCGGAACGAAGCTTTCCTGACTTATCCGTAATCCAAACCCTCGTATAGAAGGGAAGCGCAATGATGATTCTGTCCTTATCCATAACTGCTTGAGTCTCCTCGATACCGCGGCTCACATAGGAAAGAGAGGATACTGAGCCGGCCTCTTCCGACCCCGCGTAATGCTCGTCATAGCACATGATGACAACATAGTCGCAGAAGGTTCCCAGCTCTTTGATATTGTAATACGCGTTATAGGCGAAGGGGACATAGCAGTCCACGCTTAAGTATAAGTCGTTCTTTCTGCAGGCAATGGATAGCTCCCGCATAAACTGAAGATAATCTCTTGCCGCCTTCTCCGGCAGAAGCTCTATATCCACATTGATTCCGTCTATGCCATTTTTCTTCATATCCGAAATCAAAGCATCAATCAGCTTGGTTCGCTTTGTTCCGTTGGAAAGAAGGCTCTTTAAGTCGATTTTCCCGTTATCAAAGTTATTTACCGTAGCAAATACCTTTCTTCCCGTATTGTGCGCAAGCTCTACATAGCTTGCGTCGCTATAGGAAATTAAGTTCCCTTCATTGTCCTTTATCACATACCAGGTCGGTGCCAAAATATTGACACCGCTTGCATTGGAAAGATAGCTCTGCAGACCCTTATTCGACTCGGCATTGGTAATCTGGTGGAAAGCAAGTACCGGGTAAGTTCCCTCTCCGAGGCTTTTATGACTGTATTCCGGATCCTTAAAATCACTCGTCCTCTCTTCGGTCGTTTCCTCATGTAATCGGCTGTTTCGGAGGTAGCCGATAAAGCCGTCCTCCGTCTCCACCTTGGACCACTTCTCCATTTTCTCAAGAATAATGACCTTGGCCCCTCCTTCTAAATCGGTGAGAACCGGACTCTTTACCCCGCCCTGCAGACGAACCGCCTCTTTGTTCTTAAGAGTCGCTACCGTAGCGCTTTTAAATTCATTTTCCAAAAAGACACGCTTATGCTCCGTGTCGGTATAGCTTCTGCTTAAAAGCGCAGTATGCTTCTCAATTAAAGAAAGGCTTATGAAAATGCTTTTCCCGTCTGTAAAGAAATCAACCTTTCCGCTTTCTCCCTTTTCCCCGTCTGTAAAAAGAAGAAGCTCTTCCGGCAGTGCATAACGAAGATTCTTCTCCACATCATCGTAGTAGAAACGAATATTTAAGTTCCTGACAACAAAGCCATAGGGCAAATACACTTCCCCGTCTCTCATCCGTCCGATCGTAAGTTGATCGCCGTCCTTTACCTTTTCATGATTCAGGTACAGCTCCACATTGTCTCCGGAAACGGAAAAATAGCTGTTCAAGTCCGCCCGTTCCTTGGTCGGCATATATTTTTTTACATAATAATATGCGCCAAAACCGGCAATAGCCAGTATGAAAATAAAAAAAACAAGAAAGAAAGGAAGGATACTCCGTCCCTCCCTTCTTCCTCTGTTTCTTCCTCGTTCTCTTAATTCCGAATTCTCTCTCTTTTCCATTTTCCCTCTATCTCAACGCTGCTTTGACTTTCAGGCAGATAAAGAAACCCTGCTCTCTTTTCCTTTTATCCTTATCCCTTTTGATTCTATCCCTTATTTCTTTCCTTGCAAGGCTTTCATGCTAATCTCCATATATTTGTAAGGCTTTCTTACAGTTTTTCTTTCCGAAATATAAGGGCTTGTCCTGTTATACTTCCATGCTTTAGCAGCTCTTCGTTCTGTAATCTGCCGAAGCATTATTCGATTCGGAAATACTTTTTATTGCTCTTCCAGTCTTGCCAGCTTCTCCGCCTGGTCTTCGGTAATGAGAGGATCAATCACAAGATCCAGATCTCCGCCCAAAACGGCATCCATATTGTAAAGGGTAAGTTTAATGCGGTGGTCCGTCACTCTTCCCTGCGGGAAGTTATAGGTACGAATCTTCTCCGAACGGTCTCCGGTTCCAAGCTGCGAGCGCTTTTCTTCCGCATTTTCCTTCTGCTGCTTTTCAAGTTCAATCTCATAAAGTCTTGCACGAAGAAGACGCATTGCCTTTTCTCTGTTTTGTACCTGAGAACGCTCTTCCTGACACTCTGCAACCATTCCGGTCGGAACATGGATAAGGCGCACTGCGGATGAGGTTTTATTGATGTGCTGTCCGCCGGCACCGGAAGAACGGAAAACCTCCATCTTGACATCGGCAGGATTGATCTCCACCTCTACATCTTCCACTTCCGGCATAACGGCAACGGTTGCTGTAGAAGTATGGATTCTTCCGCCGCTTTCCGTCTCCGGAACTCTCTGCACGCGGTGTACACCGGACTCGTATTTGAGCCTCGAGTACGCCCCCTGTCCGTTTACGATAAATACGACTTCCTTCAAACCGCCAAGTCCCGTTTCATTAAAGGAAACAAGTTCCGTCTTCCAGCCTCTTTTTTCCGCATAGCTGGTATACATTCTATATAAGGAACCTGCAAAAAGAGCCGCCTCTTCTCCGCCGGCTCCCCCGCGGATTTCCATAACGATGTTCTTGTCGTCATTTTCATCCTTCGGGAGCAATAAGAGCTGAATTTCCTTCGTAAGGCGCTCCTGATCTTCCTTTGCCGTAGAGAGCTCTTCCTTTGCCATCTCGATTAAGTCCTTATCCTTTTCATTATCCAAAATGAAAAGGGCATCCTTCTCGCTCTCTTCCGCCTTTCGAAAAGCAATATAGGCTTTATAAACGGGCTCTAGGTTACTCTGCTCTAAAATCAGCTTCTTATATTGGTTGATATCGGAAACCACCTCGGGAATGGTCAGATTATGCATGATTTCCTCGTAGTGCTTCTTTACTTCTTCTAAATTCTCAAACATTTTATCCTCTTTCTGAAGAGCATTTCTCTTCATAATCTCATCAGACTATAAACAAAAAAAAAGAGACTGTCAAACGAGATATTGCCGTCCTTTGGCCCTCTAAATTTCTTTGCTAAATTGAAAAAGTAAATTCCAGTGCAGAGGTAAATTCTACCTAGCTTTAAA
>CAUTEL010000015.1:0-13238 GCA_963537185.1 uncultured Oribacterium sp.
ATCGTGGCTAATCCATGCGTTTTCTCGTTTCTTAATAAATTATATTTCTTATTCTTCCTAAATCATGAAGCTTCTTTACAAAAAAGAAAATGCCGGATATCTTCCTGTCCTTCCCTACTCTTCGTCCTCAAATACTTCTTCGTCAAAATCATCATAATCATCCATGTATTTTGGCGCAAAAAAACGATAGACACAGTAAGCCAGACCGCAAAACAGCAAAACTCCGCTGATAATGGCAAAGGCAACGCAAAGTTTCTCCTTGGTATCCTTTTCTTCATGCTTTTCCTTGAGTCTTAAGGCATACTGTAGGTCAGAGCTCAAGCTCTTGGCCTCTTCCGTAAACTTTCTAGCTCTGTCCTTTAAATTCTCTATATTCCACTGGTCCATATACTCTCTTCCTTTCGAAAAAAATGAGTAAGCATCTGCCTAACGAGTGCCGTACAGCTGCAGGCAATCTTTAAAAAGCAGTATATCGGTCTTTTTCTGAAAATGCAATGCATAATCAGACTACTTTAGCCCATAACATCATCCTGTTTTTGTTCCTAGTGATCTGCACTAAAAACCGTTTCAAAGCTTATTCCAACACCCAGTTTCCGTCCGCCATGACAAAATTCTTTTCTACCCCAAGCTTATTGGTCCAGAACTTGGTCAGAGCAATGGTATAAGTCTCCTGATCCTCTGTGAAGGCATCCTTCCTCTTATCCCAAAGTTCCTTGGAGCTTGGCCAAAGTGCATATCTCGGATTTACGGCACTGTAAAATGCAAAGCTTCCGCCATGCTGACCGTGGTGTGCCATTTGTACGATATCCGCCTTCAATTTTTCCTGAGGAAGTTCCTCTAGGAGCTTTCCTGCCGCTTCGTAGGGAAGATCTCCGGTAATGAGAAGCTTCTTTCCATTTATTGTAATCATATAGCAAATAGAGCTGTTATTTCCTGAGTCAATCGGAATGGAATAAGCCGTATTCAAAATCTCCACAGATACATTTCCATAGGAAAAGCTTGTACCTCTCTCGGAGTTTTCATGCTTCTTCTCCGCAGGATAAGCGGCAAGGTCATCCATTACTTCCTTAATCATCGGCATTCTGTAGCCCTGCTCATACTGCTCATAAAAGGAGTACGGCGCAAAGCTGAAGTATATCTGTCCCGGATCGATATTGTAAAAATCCGGATGTCCCGCTATCTTCTGCTGCTCCAAAATAACGGAAAGGGCCCCTACATGGTCTTCGTGAGGATGAGTAAGTAGCCAAGCGGCAACTTTTCCTCCCTTAGACTTAATGTACTTTGAAAGGTAGGGGGCATTGGTCTTTAACCCTCCATCTACCACAATAAGGTTTCCATCATTGCTTTCTACCACAATACAAATCTGCTGTCCGCTCTCATTCCCCTTAATCATGGTAATCTTTGCACCGCCAAGTCCTATAGTTGAATCAGTATAGGTCGGAGTGCTTTCTCCGTTTCGTACATATATCGGTGCCTTTCCACCGCTAGTCTTATCCTGTGTCAGGCTTGCTTCCGTATTGGTATTTCCGTAAACAACTCCTGTACTGTTCTCCTCTGCAAATGCAGGGATTGCCAAAGCAAAACAAAGCCCGAAGGCAATTGCCAAGCTGCAAAATCTTTTCTTCATTCTAACTCCTTATCTAGATTCCTTTTGATTATCAATACAGTACTTTCCTTACTTACTCTATGATTCATAATTACCCCAGAACATTCTGCTGCACTACTCCGTTGGCATCAATAATGTACCCATCCTTTATGGTATTTTTTTTCATTGCCCCTACAGGGAAACCGGGATCGTTGATATTAAAGATATACCATTTATCCGCAATATTTTGCCAACCGGTTTTCATCTCTCCATTTTGGAGATCAAGATAATACCACTGCTCATTTAAGAGTCTCCAAGAGCTTGCCATCTTTCCCGCTGCATCTCCGTCCGTATCAAAGTAGTACCATTTTCCGTTAATTTCTTGCCAGCCGGTAAGCATTACACCGTCTCCGTTTAAGAAGTACCAGTTATCACCCAGCTTCTGCCAGTCCTTAAGCATCTTTCCTTCTTCGTTAAAATAGAACCAGTAGTCCTTGATTTGCTTCCAGCCCTTCGCAAGTTTACCCTTGTCCTCATAGTACCAGTCCTCGCCGTTTTGTCTCCAGCCTCCGGCTGCATTTCCCGGACCCTTTCCGTCGGAGTCCTCTTGGTTTTGCTGATTTTGTTGCCCGTTATACTTGGTAGAAGCCCTCTTCTTGTTTAAATCTTCCAGTTCCTTCTTCGTTTTTTTCTTCTTTTTGGAGCTGTATTCCTTGAAACTTCCTTTAGAAAGTCCTTCCGCCTTTAAAGTGATTAAAGGAAAGAAATATTCTCCGCTGTCCCCTTCAGGATCTTCCACGCTTCCGCTGGAATCAACATAGAGAGAATCTGCAAAATACTGTGTCATATCATCCTTCTTATCATAAACGGCACGAACTGCGATATGATCGAACTCCTTTCCGCCTCGATTGTAAGAAGAGTAATTAAACTTAGGCGAGTTACTATGCTTTTTTGCCATCTTCTCATCGCCGTTCGCAGTATTATAAAAGACGAGAATATCATAGCCTGTAGCATAGTTCACTTTATCCCAGCTATAGCTGTTTTCATCGGAGCTTGTAAAGTTTGTCGGCTCCTTCAACACATAGTAAGGGTAGGCATTTGCCTTTAGCTTAATCGTCTTCTTCGACTTTTCACTCACGGCCATCTCATATGCACCGCGCACCTCTACCACAGTGGAGGAATCAAAAAACTGTCCTTCCTCCGCCTTGACCGTAATGGTATAGGTATACGGTTTTTTCGGTGTATTATACTTACCGTCTATAGAAAAGCCGCTTACCTCGTATCCGCTATCCATAGCACGAGCTTCAGGCTTCGAATAGGTCGCACCGGGCTCCAGCTCTAAATCCTCGCTGGGGCTGATATCGATTTGCACTCTTCCCACAAGTTGCTCCGCAAAAACCGGAAGAGCAAACAGCCCGCTTAAAAGCGCAGTCAAAAGTATGATTCTCTTCTTCATCATAAAGCTCCTTCTTTCGCCGGGGCTCATGCATAATAGAGAGCCCAGATATATAATAGTAAGTAAAAGTAATTTCCAATATGCTACGGCAACCATGCGCCGCTTACATCAAAACGATAATCTACTCCATTTATATTTCTTGTCGTATTCTCGAGCATAGCGCCGGAGTCATCCATATAATACCATACATTATTGATGAATTTCCATCCTGTGCGCATAGCTCCGTCCTGATTTAGCCAGAACCATTTTCCATTGATGTACTGCCAGTTAGTCGCCATAGCACCGGAATCCTTCAAATAATACCAGATCTTATTGTTAAACAGCCAACCGGTCTGCATAAGTCCCTGTTCATCCATATAATACCAGACTTTCTTCTCAAGCTTCCAGCCTGTAACGGCTTTCCCGTTTTCCATGTACTTCCACTGTCCGGGTATACTTTGTACCCAACCGTTTTCAACAGGAGACGCAGTCTGTCCGGGTCCTACACCGGATACAATGCTTCCATCCGCATTGGACGGCACAATCACCGAGGGCTGTTCCGTTTTTTCGGTAGAAGGGTTTGTAGTGGAATTGGAACCGGAGTTAGAAGCAGAATTTGTAGAAGAGCTCACACTCGTTCCGCCATTTCTCTTTCCCGCATTCTTTTTAGAAGGGCTTCCTCCGCCATAAACCTTCCAGGAAAATTCTGTCGTAACCAAGCCTTTGATTCCTTTTACCACACCTTTTTCACCGGATTGCCAGATTGTTGTCTTGCTTCCTTCTACCGGGACATAAATTCTATTTTCAGGATAAGCCGCAAACCAGACATCATAAGGAATCTTGGAAAGGTTCATATGCTTTGTCAGCCAGGTTCTATTTGCATATACCATAGAAATAAAGCCGGCATCCTCCACCTTTTTACAATAGGCATTTACCATTGCCGTTAAATCCTCTTTACTGAGTCCCTCGGAGAGCATGGAAGCCACTTCCAAATCATAGGCAACCGGATATTCCAGCTTGTATGGCTTCAGCTTCTTTAAAGTAAGTTCCGCCTCAGCCATGGCTTCCGTCATGTTCTTTGCCGTAGAGCAAAGGTAGGCTCCAACTTTAATTCCGGCCTTCTGTGCGCCCTTTACATTACTATCAAAATAGGCGTCTTCTCGGGTCCCGTAAGCAAGACGCACCATAACAAAGTCAAGGCCGTCCTTCTTTGCAGCATTCCAATCTATCGCTCCGTTCTCATTTTGAAACTTAGACACCTCCGTTCCCTTCTCAAGATAAAGAAAATCCGATCCGTCCAAATTGGTGTATCCGTACCAGCCTGCATATTCATCACTTATTGTGCTCTCTGTAGATACCGCCGTTTCCATTTTCCCTAGAGCATCTCCCGGTCCGTCCGCATAGCTTGCAGAGGAAAATACAGTATTTATTCCCAATAATAAAACCGCGGCGCAAGCTATTTTTCTTTTTTTATGAACAAGCTCCCCAAAATATCCCTTACTAAATTTTTCAAGAAACATGTAAAGCTACCCCTCTCCTTCTTATTCTCTTAGAGTATCGGCGAAAACATAAAAAGGCAATAGTAGGGAAACAACCGTAAGAGATATTCAGAAAAGAGTAAGGACTTTAGCAGATAAAGACAAAAAGCCCCGGAGCTCTGAGTATTCAGGAATCCGGGGCTTCTTGTCGCATTTTTTGAGTTCCGCTTTCGCTTCTTCTCGGTTTTTTCACACAAGTTCCTACTTAAGAGGGGAACTACATTTCAGTTTATACCACATATATCGACAAAAAGGCTAAAATAATTATGTTTTTTTGTTATTTTTTAAGAAAACTTTTTAAACCAATCTCCTAATGGATTTTATAGGCTTATAAGTCGCAGACTGAATCGTCACTCCGGAACGGGAATTCAAGGCTGAAAGCATTCTTCCGTTTCCAAGATAAATTCCCACATGTCCGGAATAAGCCAATACATCACCGGGAACGGCATTTTCCAAAGATCCTACATTCACTCCCACAGAACGAATCTATGCAGAGGAATGAGGAAGAGAGATGCCGAAGTGTCCGAAAATGCTTACCAAAAAGCCGGAGCAATCCGAGCCGTGAAGCAGACTCAAGCCGCCATATTTATAGGGGCGACCGATAAACTGCATAGCATAGTCCACAACCTGCTGGCTTCTGCTAACCGTATCACCGGATAAAACATCCTCGGAGAAGAGGACTACGCTTTGGTCGTCTTGGGAAATAATTTCTCCCGCGTCACTAAACACTAAAATATCATCTTCTTGTGCAGGCGGCGCCGCAAAGCTCGGGAACATATTTAAAGAGAACATGGCGAAGGCACAGATGCCTAAGCCGATCAAGCCTTTTTTCGAATGGAGAAGGAAGGAATTCCCTTCTTTCTTTTTTGTAAACTGTCCGGGTTCTTCCCCTGCTGCCAAAAAACTAGTCTTAACTTTCTGCATAAAATCTCCTTCATTTTCTCCTCCGGACGCCTGAACGCTTTCCAAAAACAGTCCGGAGTAGTTTTCTTCTTTTGAAATAATTCGAGCTCTTTCCTCTTTCAAACGAGTTTTTTAAGTACAGAAAGCTCTTTCCTTTCAACAAAAGAAAACTTGAATTTCGGGTTACAACGATAAATTCTAGAAAAAACTTATGGACAAATTAAAAACACAGTATGAAGATTCGCTAACGGATTCTTACGAAGAAGCTTGGAATTTTACCGTTTTCATACTGTGTTTTTTACATTTTTATGACTTTTTTATCTTTTATTTAAGTATATTTAACTATATGAAGGATTCGCCCTTTTCTTTATCTCTCTTCTCTTCTTCCTTTTCTCCCGAAGGCGTATAGCCAATCAACCGTTCTGAAACATGCCTGTCAAAAAAATGCACTATCGGTCCCAAGCCAAATGCGGAAAGCAGGGTGCCTATTCCTACAAGACCTCCTGTGAGAAAGGTCGCCAACGCACAGAGGCCGTCCGTAAACATTCTGCAGGCAAAATAATGCTTTTTCGTTTTATCCCTAAGCCCTAACGAAAGATAATCATAGGGTGCAATTCCAAGATCAGCTGTTTGATACAAGGATACCCCCAAGGAAGTCACCACAACAGCAATGCCTGCCCAAAGAAGCTGGACAAATAGTCCCTGCTCCTCCGCAAGGCCGAAGTTCTTCACCATTAGACCGTAAAAAAAGCTGACTACATAGCCTACCAGAACACCGTTCACAAAGGTTCCCGCTCCGATATATTTTCTCCCGAAAAGAATCTGTATAAGTAGGAAAATAATATTGGCATACAAGTTTTGGAGACCGAGAGAAATTCCTAAAATTTCCGCCAAACGCATATTTAAGGCGGAAATCGGATCATTTCCCAAATGAGACTCCTTAAATAGAGCTATTCCAATGGAAATAATCAACACACCAAGAACCATGCCTATGTATCTTTTAAGCATTACCCTGTTCTTTTCCATTTTCCCCCTCTTCGTCTATACTTCCGATTTTACTATTTCTTAAGGATGTACCACAATAGGACAGCCCTTTTGAATCCTGCCGTAAAGCTCTGCAGCTTTGTTTCTCGGTAAATTGATACAGCCGTGAGAACCGCTGTTCACATAGATATTTCCACCGAATTGAGAACGCCAGCTTGCATCGTGTAAGCCCACTCCGCCATTAAAGGGCATCCAATAATTTACATGCGCCTCATATTCGGGTTTTCCGTTAATCAATCTGCCTCTAAGGATTCTGTTCGTTTCCTTTCCTTTTAAGAAAAACACCCCTGCCGGAGTGGCTCTTCCACCGCGCAACATACCGGTCACGGTAGGACTTTCCCAAACCAGATTCCCCCCCTCATAGTAGTACACATGCTGCATTCCGAGATCAATTTCTACAAAGGTTGTACCGAACTGAGGCTGCGCGTATTGCGCCGGTTTATACCTGTATACCGGCTCTCTCTCCATAGTCTGAAAGGAAGAAATTGCCTTCTTTAAGGCTTCTTTTTCCGCCTGCACATTAATATGAAGGGCATACGGACTAATCATTGCGATGTCCTTCCCACTCGCAGAATGGAAAGAAACCGTATTCCCGGGATTCCCATACTTTCCTTCCAAATAATTTGCATAGGCAAGCACCTTATCTTCATTAAACTCTACTCCGGAAGCGGAAATGCCTCGAACCATCTCCGCCAAAGCCTCTCCGGAAAGAGACTCCTTATGTCCCAAGATATTGGTCACAATCTCTACGGATTTCAAGCGCTTCAGTACCTCAAGTTTCGCCTCCAAGTCCGACTTTCTAACCGTAATACTTTCATAGAGTCCTCTTTGACTTAGGTCTATCGTATTTTCCCCACGGTTTAAAGCGGAATAAACCTGCTCATAAAACTTTTCTTCATTAAGAGAGTTTCCTTCTACCTCCGGAATAATATTTCCGCTTTCTTTATCAATATACGCATTACTTGTTTTTTTACTCTCCTTTATAAAAGAGAGCTGCTTCAACTTTTCTTTCAGCTTTCTATCATCAAAACTTGCTTTACTTCCTTCTAAGGAAAAATCATACCTGCCATCCGCTTTATCCGTTAAGCCTTCTTTCTCTTCCAACTCGAGAACCGCCTGTAAATTGCTCGGTGCGGAAAGTCGATATCCTATATCCGAGCCTTTTATCGTCTCCGTCTTATCCCTACCCTTGATATAAAGAATATAATTCTTACTATACTCTCCCTCCAGATAGGACTTCGCCTCCTCTACCGTTTTTCCGGAAAGCGGTATTCCATTTCCATAGCTTCCCAGAACAAAACGATCTAAAGCAAAGGTAAGATTGGCAAAAGACAAGCTGAACAACAATACACCTAAACAAAATCCTGTTTTTTTCATCTAATCCTCCAAAATATCGAACTGCCGTGTAAAGTGACACGGTTTTTATTAGACAAGCATCTCTTTTTGGACACTATCGTTCTATTCTACCTCTTCTTTCCTTAATTGAGTAGTCAGAATAATATAAAAACGAGTGTCCGCATTTTCCGTGACACTCGTTCCAAACTAATTTTGAAAAATTCGCAAAAGAATATTAGGCACCGAATACCTTTTTTCTTAATGCTATTCCCGTCGGACTTGCTGCCAAGCCCCCTTGCGCAGTTTCTTTCAGACTGGAGGACATACTCTCCCCCACCGACTTCATGGCGGCAATACATTCATCTACCGGAATCTTTAAATCAATTCCGGAAAGCGCCATATCCGCACTGGAAAAGGCAATCATGACACCGGAAACATTTCTTTTTATACAGGGGATTTCCACAAGCCCCGCAACAGGGTCGCAAACAAGTCCCATCTGATTAATGATGGACATACCAAGCGCTGTTCCGCAGGCAGTGGGACTCCCGCCCATAAGCTCAACCAATGCGGCAGCGGCCATCCCCGATGCAGATCCGCATTCCGCCTGGCACCCGCCTTCCGCTCCCGCAATGGACGCATTTTGCGCAATTACCATACCGAAAGCTCCCGCCGTAAAAATAGACATCACCACATCTTTTTTTGAGAAGCCCTTATCTTCATACATGGATACGAGGCATCCCGGTAGGATTCCACAAGAGCCGGCAGTAGGTGTTGCCACAATTCTTCCCATAGCGGCATTACAATTGGATACACACATGGCGCGTCCTATTGCCTTGGCAAGAAACATCCCTGAAAGTCCGCCGTCCGTTTTCTCTGCATAGCTTAACATTTTATTGCCTTCTCCTCCGGTCAGTCCCGAGGTTGAACGGAGCTTCGGATCATTTCCCTTTCCGACCGACTCAATCATGACATCAAAGTTTTTTTCCATTATAGCGTAAAGCTCTTTCTCAGGCTTCTGCATCTGTTCTGCTTGGTCTTTAAGACATAGCTCGCTAATTTTAATGCCTTGCGCTTCAGCAGCATCACAAAGCTCTTTTATGCTGGAATACTTAATCATTTTTTCACCTTATCTTCTATTTTGCTTAAATAGCACGAATCAAAATGGCATTTTGTACATTAGGAAGTTCGTTAATGTCATTTAAGAGCTCCTGAGGAGGAAGCTGATCCACCTCTATCGTCATAAGGGCAGTTCCCCCTTTTTCCGGACGGCTGAGGCGGAAGTTTCCGATATTTAAATCCTTATACTTTTCATACATAATATGTGTCACTTCAGCAATAACTCCGGGCTTATCTTTATGTAAAGCCAAAATAGTATTGTTTTCCCCTGTAAAATCGACACGCATCCCGTTTACGGAGTCCACTCGAATGTTTCCCCCGCCAATACTTGCACCTTCCACTACCCCTTTTCGTCCGTCCTCCAAAACATAATGAATTCTTGCCGTATTGGGATGTGCTCCCGGAATATCATTTTCAATAAATCGATAGTCGATTCCCCTTTCCTTTGCAATTTCCAATGCATCCCGTATTTCTTCGTTATAGCTGTGGTATCCCATGATTCCGGCGAGAAGTGCTCTATCCGTCCCGTGTCCCCTATAGGTTCTTGCAAAAGAACCTGAAAGCTCAATGTCCACTTGCTTGAAATCCTTCCCTTCCGCAAGCTTATTGGCCACTCTTCCAAGCCTTACAGCTCCTGCTGTATGAGAACTGGACGGGCCTATCATGATGGGACCGATTATATTAAATACATTCACTATATACCTCTTTTCCCAAACAGGGGTCACAAAAAAGAATAGCTCCTCTTTTTTATCCAAAATCCATCTTTTTCGTAACCCCTTTTCAATTCCTGCTCAAACTGCTAAATCCTTCGATTCTGATTTTAATTTATAACGAGTATCGTGCGCAAAGCGTGCGATATCTCGTTCTTATGCCTTTTTTTCTTTCGCAATCATTCTCGTATAAAATTCATTAACCACTACACCGATAGCATTGTCTCCGGATACATTACAAGCTGTTCCAAAGGAGTCCTGCGTGATATAAAGAGCTACCATGATAGCGCAAATCGGTCCGTTCGGATCTCCCAGCTCCTTACCGAAAATCATATATAGGAAAGGAAGTGCCGTCATAATTGCTCCGCCCGGTGCTCCGGGGGACGCCACCATAGCAACTCCGAGTGTCATAATAAAAGGTACAACTACGGAAATACTGATGGGAATTTGATTCATGAGGCATACTGCCGTAGCACAGGCTGTAATCGTAATCATGGATCCGCACATATGAATATTGGCACAAAGCGGAACTACAAAATTACGAATCTCCTCTGAAATACCATCCTTCTTCGCACATTCCAAGTTAACCGGGATGGTAGCCGCGGAAGACTGTGTACCAAGAGCGGTCGTATATCCCAAAACCTGATTCTTCATCAGCATAAACGGATTCTTCTTGGAAATAGTGCCCGCTACGATAAACTGCACAAAGAGATAGCTTAAGTGCATGATAATCACTACAATGAATACCTTCCATAAAATAGAAAGGATAGCAAAGGTTTTACCGGAACGAGTCATATCCACAAAGGTTCCCAAAATATATAAGGGAAGGAAAGGGATAATAACACTGTGCAGAACCTTATCGATAATGCCGCTGAAGTCCTTCATCCCTTCATACAGGGTGGTTCCGATTTCCTTCCCCTTCATGGTAGATAAGCATAAGCCAAGAATGAAAGCTAAAACCACAGCAGACAGAGTATCAAACATCGGCGGAATACTGATGCTGAAGAAGGATGACACGGACTGATCCGCTGTAGCTTGAATCTGTGCCATGGCATCTGCTGTCATAAAGCTGGGGAACAAGTTACTCGATACAATGTAAGAAAAAGTTCCTCCTACCAAAGTAGAGCCGTAGGCTAAAGCCACTGTCACCAAAAGAAGCTTGCCTGCTCCTTGAGACAGGTCCGCTATTCCCATACTTACATAAGCTAAAATCATTAAAGGAATGACAAATTTTAAGAAACTGCTAAAAATACCGGACAAGGTCACAATCAAACTGCAAAGTCCGAGTGGAGCATATTGTCCAATCAAAATACCGAGAATAATCGCGATAATGAGTTTAGGTACCAAACCTATTTTTCTTTTCATTTCCGTTCCTCCTTCAAAGGAATATGGCACAACATTTCATATTATAAAAAATGCCCAAGCAGAGAGTTTCCACTTGGGCATTTTTATTAAATATATACAAGTAAAATAACTCTACTTTGTATATTATATCCTATTAAATTCTCTTTGTTAAGCATTATTTTTTAAAGAATTCCACCTACTGCCACAATAAGCGGAGCAAATACCAAAGCAATTACAGTCATCAATTTAATCAAAATATTGATAGACGGTCCGGAGGTATCCTTAAAGGGATCGCCTACCGTATCCCCCACTACTGCCGCCTTATGGGTATCGGATCCCTTTCCTCCGTGATGTCCCTCTTCCACGTACTTTTTCGCATTATCCCAAGCACCGCCGGAATTGGACATGAAGATGGCCATCATAACTCCGGAAACGAGAGCTCCTGCAAGTAGGCCTCCTAGAGACTCTGCACCGAGCAAAAGTCCGATTACAAGCGGGGCAAGAACAGCCAATACACCGGGAACAATCATTTCCCTTAAAGCTGCATGAGTAGAAATACTGACGCAGGTTCTATAATCCGGCTTTTCCGTTCCCTGCATGATACCCGGCTTCTCCCTAAACTGTCTTCTTACTTCGGAGATCATAGAGAATGCAGCTTTACTTACTGAGCTCATAGTAAAAGCGGAGAAAAGGAAGGGTAGCATTGCTCCCACAAAGAGTCCGATACATACTCGGCTGTCCAAGACATTAATATTTTGTAAGCCTACCGCCTGTGCATAGGAAGCAAAAAGAGCAAGTGCGGTTAGTGCCGCAGAGCCGATAGCAAAGCCCTTACCCATGGCGGCAGTGGTATTTCCTACCGCATCCAGCTGGTCGGTAATATTTCTTACACCTTCAGGAAGACCTGCCATTTCCGCAATTCCTCCGGCGTTATCGGCAATCGGGCCGTATGCATCTACCGCTACCGTGATAGCTGTTGTAGACAGCATTCCTACAGCAGCAAGGGCAATGCCGTAAAGTGCCAATAAATGGTAAGAAACAAAAATGGCCACACAAATCAGTAAAATCGGAACTGCAGTGGAACGCATTCCGATAGCCATACCGGAAATAATATTCGTTGCCGGGCCGGTTTCTGACTGCTTTGCAATATCCTTTACCGGATTATAGGAAGAAGAAGTATAGTACTCCGTTATTGCACCAATGCAAAGTCCGGCAACAAGTCCCGCCATAACGGCGAATGCCGCATGGAAATTGCCAAAGAAATATTGAGATAAGCCAAAGGCAAAAACCAATACTGCAATTGCGGAAGAGTAACTTGCGGTCTTTAAAACCTTACTCGGATTTTCTCCTCCAAGAGCCAGTACCAAAATACTTCCAAGGACACAAGCCAACAGAGAAAGACCTGCCAAAAGCAAGGGGAAAGCCACACCCTCTACCGACTTCGCTTCCAAAAGTGCGCCAAGTGTCATAGCAGAAACCAATGCTCCTACATAAGATTCAAAGAGATCCGCTCCCATGCCGGCAACATCTCCTACATTGTCTCCTACATTATCCGCAATAACGGCAGGATTTCTGGGATCGTCTTCCGGAATTCCGGCTTCCACCTTACCTACCAAGTCCGCACCTACATCTGCCGCTTTCGTGTAGATTCCACCACCCACACGGGCAAAAAGAGCAATGCTGGAAGCACCAAGAGAAAAACCGGAAAGCACGCCGACATCCTTAGTAAAAACATAGAATAATCCGATGCCGAAGATACCGAATCCGGACACACACATTCCCATAACGGAGCCTCCGGAAAAGGCAACGGAAAGCGCCTTTTTCATTCCGGACTGTCTTGCCGCCTCTGCTGTACGAACATTTGCAGCCGTCGCAGAGCGCATGCCGAAGTAACCTGCCAAGGTAGAAAGCAAAGCACCGAAAACAAAAGCTACCGCACTAAGCCAGCTTCTTGTTCCGAGGCCGATACACAAAAATAAGCTGCAAACAAAAAAAAGAAGGATCCGATATTCTGCAAAAAGAAATGCTTCCGCGCCTTCTGCAATCGCCTTCGCAATTTCTTTCATTCTCTCATTTCCGGAATCCTCTTTCAGAATCTTCTGCCCTTGAAATAAGGCGAACAGAAGCCCTAAGATGCCAAGAACGGGCACCAAGTAAAATAAACTATTCATTTTTCCTCCCTCTTCAAGTGAAACTGTTATGTCTCTTCTCTTGTATCAGACAATAAT
>CAUTEL010000016.1:0-12856 GCA_963537185.1 uncultured Oribacterium sp.
AACTGGAGAATTATATCATGAGAGTCATGCTTAATATAGATAATTTGTCTGAAATTATCCTTTAGTTTATAAACCGTAGCAGGGAATGGACCGTAGATTTCTCCTCCGGCCTCTTCCACAGCTGCAATGATTTGCGGCAAAGCCTTTGATAGAATGTTCTTTAAAAACTCTTCTTCCGTATAAATGCATTGAATGGCAAGCATCTTTGCAAAAGGAGGATAGGACAATCTCATTCTGTAGCGTTTTTCCTCCTCATAGAAGCGTTCATAGTCTTGGGATAAGGAAATATCCAAAATCGGATTATCCGTCTGGTAACTCTGAATAAGCACCTCTCCCTGTCTTTCCCCTCTTCCTGCCCTTCCGGCAAGCTGTGTAATCAGCTGAAAAGTAGCTTCCCCCGCTCTAAAATCGGACTGAAGAAGAAGCTGGTCCGCCGCTATAACGGAAACCAAGGTCACTGACGGAAAATCATGTCCCTTTACTATCATCTGCGTCCCCAAGAGGATATCCGCTTTTTCCTCGGAAAAATCCCGTAGGATTTCTTCATATTTCCCCTTCCTTTGGGTGCTATCCCGATCCAGTCTTAGAATTTTTGCGGAAGGAAATACACTATGGCAAAGAGCTTCCAACTTCTCCGTTCCTGTTCCGAAGGCCGCTAGATACTTACTTCCGCAGCTCGGACAAAGCTTCGGCATTTCTCTTTGAAAGCCACAGTAATGGCACTGCAATATTCCGTTCTTATGCAGATTAAGGCTTACATCACAGTGTGGACAACGAAGAGCTTCTCCGCATTTTCGACAGCTTACAAAAGGAGCATATCCCCTTCTGTTCATAAAGAGCATACACTGCTCTCCCTTTTCGAGCCTATCTCGGATAGCTTTTTCCAATTCCGCGGAGAATATGGACCTGTTTCCCTTCTCCAATTCCTTTTTCATATCCACGACGCGAATCTTCGGTAAAATGCTTCCGGGAACCGCACGACTTTTCAGAGAAAAGCAAGCCAAGTCCTTTCTCTCTACCTCCGCATAGATTTGTACGGAGGGTGTTGCCGTTCCGAAAAGTACTTTTGCTCCGGAGAGCTCCGCCCTCTTTCTTGCCACATCCCTTGTCTCATAGCGCGGAGCTGTCTCCGACTTGTAGGAACGGTCCTGCTCCTCATCCATAATGATCAGTCCGAGATTGGAAAAAGGTGCAAAGACAGCCGAACGAGGTCCCATCAGGATTTTCACCTTTCCGGAACGACAGTTTTCCATGCTTTCCGCTCTCTCCCCCTGGCTCATTTTGGAGTGAAGTACGGAAACCATTCCCGGAAAGCGTCTCTCTATCCGAGATCTGGTTTGGAAGCTTAAGGAGATTTCCGGAATCAGAAAAATGACCTCCTTCCCCTTCTCTATATATTCCTCTATTAAACGCAGATAGACCTCCGTTTTCCCGGAACCTGTCACCCCGAAAAGAAGAGCCCTGTTCGCTCCTTCCCGGTAAACTTCTTTAATTCCGGAAAGTACCGTGTCTTGCTCTTCGCTAAGGCAAAGCGGAATTTCTTCCCGCTTAAAAAAACGCTCAGGCTCCTTCCCCTTCTTCTTTGTCCTCTTTTTTACGGGTAGTACAGTTTTTAGGCACTGATTTAGCGTGCAGGCATATTCCTCACTCATCCATACCGCAAGCTCCAGCAAGGTATTTTCAACAGAAAACTCCTTCTCGCAAAGAGAACGAATATCCTTAATTTTTTCTTCAGGATAGTCCACCGCTTCTGAAAGTGTCAAAACATAAGCCTTCTTTATTCCTCTTCCAAAAGGAACTAAAACAGGATCCCCCGGGCGAACCTCCATACCCTTGGGAATCCTATAAGTAAAGCTCTTATCAATCGCCTCATGGCTGATGTCAACAATTACCTCTGCGTACAAATTAACCCCTTTTATGCTTTTCCAGTATCTTCGTAATCACCTTGGATAAGGACAAGGAATGGGAAGCCTTAAAAAGTACCACATCCCCCTCCTTTACTTCCTCCATAAGTACTTTTTCCAGCTCCTTTAGAGAAAGACACGCTTCCCCGGGAAGTATCTTCTCTCCAAGCCCCTTTCGAATTTCCTTTGCCTTCTCTCCAAGAGTAAAAAGGCAGTCTACGGAAAGCATCCTCAGCTCTTCTCCAATTTCTTTATGACGGCTGAGCTCTTCCTTTCCGAGCTCATTCATATCCCCTAATACCGCAATTCGCCTTTTTCCTTTTTCCATAGATAAAACATGAAGTGCAGCCTTCATAGAACTTGGAGAAGCATTATAGCTGTCATCGATAATCGTAATGCCGTCATCCGTGACAAGCTTTTCCCCTCTTCCCGGAAGACCTCTGAAAGCAACAAGTGATTGCGCTGCCCTATCTCGGGAAACTCCAAGACGCTTAGCGAGAAGCAGGGCTATTCCGGCATTTTCCTTCATATGCTCGCCGGGTACAGAAAGTAAAATTTCTTCCTTGTCATAGAAAGAAAGGGATATGCGAATATCCTTTAAAAAATTCATCTCATAGATTTTATCCTTCGTAAGAGAGGAAAGAATCGGATCCTTTTTCGGGAGATAAAGCTCCACCTCCCTTTTCTCTCCCATGAGGATATGCAGCTTTTCAAAGCAGGTATTTTCCTTCGTCCCCATGTTTTCCAAATGCGCATCTCCAATATTGGTAAATACCGCAAAGTCTACAGATGCCATCTTGGCAAGTCTCTCCATTTCTCCCGGAAGAGATACCCCCATTTCTATCACACTGATTTCCTTATTCGCTTTTGCCATGTCAAAAAGTGTAATCGGTACCCCAATCTGAGAGTTTGCATTTCCCTTAGTCTGAAATACTTTTTTTTCGGAAGAAAGCGCTGTCGCAATCATTTCTCTTGTCGTCGTTTTTCCGACAGAGCCCGTTACGCCAATCAGCTTTCCCTTATAGCGTCTTCTGCAAAATGCGCCAAATTCTTGTAAGGCCTCCAAGGTATCCTTTACCGGATAAAAATGAACATCAGGATAGCTTTTTGCCACTTCTTCACTATTTTCCGCCGTAAGAATATACCTTGCCCCATGTTCTATTGCCATAGGAATGAAGCGGTGCCCGTCCTGCTTTTCTCCCTTGATAGGAACAAAAAGAGCAGATGAGCAGTCTTCTCTGGAGTCAATTACTATACGATTTACCGCTGAAAACAATTCTTCAAAATACATCCTGTCCTTCCCATCCAAAAGCTGCCTTTCTCTATTCGGCACACTTCTTTTTTATCTTAAGTTTTGATACAATTTACGCAGCAATTCCTTTTCTGCTGCGAGCGGAAATCAGCACAATTTTTCCGCTTCCTCTAAAATCACTTCTCTATCCACAAATCTTGTAAACTCTCCGTTTACCTCATTATATTCTTCATGCCCTTTTCCGATAACAGCAATCAAATCCCCTCGCTCTGCGTGCTTTAAAGCATAGGAAATTGCCTCTCTTCTATCGGTAATGGCAATATAGTTCTTTGTTTTCTTTACGAGAGTGCTTTCTATATCCGAAATAATATCCTCCGTTTTTTCATAACGGGAATTGTCCGCGGTAAGAATACTGAAATCCGCCATTTCTCCTGCAACCTCTCCCATACCGTATCTTCTGTCCTTTGAGCGATTTCCTCCACAGCCGAAAACCACAATAAGTCTTTTCGGATTATAGGAACGCAGAGTTTCCAGTAAATTCTTCATCCCCATGGCATTATGCGCATAATCCACAATAACGGTATAGCCGTCCTTTTGAAGAGCGATCTCCATTCTTCCGTTTACCTTAATCTTGGAAAGAGCCGATTTAAGCTTTTCCATTGGAATCTTTAGTAGAAAAGCCAGTGAAGCAGCCGCCAGCGCATTGTACACATTGTATTTTCCGGGAAGATGATTGAATATGCTCTCTTTTTCTTTACCGTGCAAAAAATCAAAGCGTGTACCTATAAAATCATCCTGTCGAAGATTTTCAATGTTTTTTGCCTGAAAATCCGCCTCCCTTTCCAGAGCAAAGCTATAGCAGGGGCAGGGGGCATTTTTCCAAAATTCATCCGCAAAATTGGCATCCATATTGATTAGACCGATTTTCGACTGGGTGAAAATGCGGGATTTATAATACTTGTATTCCTCAAAGTCCTTATGCTCATTCTCCCCGATATGATCTTCCTCCAGGTTTGTGAATATGCCGTAATCAAAAAGGATTTCATCTGTTCTATGCATTTTAAAGCCCTGAGAAGAAGCTTCCATCACGACCGCATTGCAGCCTGCATCCTTCATTTTTCGGAAATACTCCTGCAAAGTATAGGATTCCGGTGTCGTATTCCGGCTCTCGACATGAATTCCCGCATACTCGATTCCCGTTGTTCCGATTAGGCCGGTCTTATATCCCCCTTCTTCCAAGATACTTCTGACCATGCCTGCAGTGGTCGTCTTTCCCTTTGTTCCGGTAATACCGATCATCAGCATTTCTCTTGCAGGGTACTGAAAAAAGAAGGCGGAAAGGCCGGCAAGTGCCGCTCTTCCGTTTTCCACCTTGACTATGCAAAGCTCCCTTGTATCGATTCCCTCCAGAGAAAGTTCGGAAAGCTCCTTCTCCACCACAAAAATGCGAACCCCCTTCTCAACCAGCTCCGGAATCCTCTCATGCGAATCTAACCTCGTCCCTTTCATACAAAGAAAAAGATCCCCTGCCTTAGCCGTTCTGGAATCATAAGAGATTGCACTCAGCTCTTCCTTTTCCGGATTTCCGGAAAGAACCGTATATTCCTTTAAAGATTTAACCCATTCTTTCATCATTAGCCCTTCCGCTTTCTTAAAATTCCAGGTCACGCCTTGTCCATCATTCTGTTTCCTTACAGAAAAAGCCTGTCTTAAAAAGCTTTTTTCCATCTCGACTTTTTTAAAAAAGCCCTACTGTTTTCCCGTCTACAAGATCGATTCGTTCAGCGGCAGGACTCTTAGGTAGACCCGGCATGGTCATAACCTCTCCTGTGAGACAAACGATAAATCCCGCTCCTGCCGAGACATAAACCTCTCTCACCGTAATTGTAAAATCCTCAGGTCTTCCAAGTAAAGTCGGATCATCTGAGAGACTGTACTGTGTCTTTGCCATACAAACCGGATAGGAGGAAAATCCCATCTCCGTAAGTCTTTTCAACTCTTTTTCCGCTTTAGCGGAGTATTGTACTCCCTTCGCACCGTAAATCTCTTTTGCTACCTTTTCTATTTTCCCCTTAAGAGGAAGACTCAAATCCTGCAGGGCTTTAAAGTTTGCCAGCTTCTCCAGCTGCTTAAGGAGCTCTTTTGCCAGCTCCTCTCCTCCGGCTCCTCCCTTCTCGAAAACCTCCGAGAGAGCAAATCCCACTCCCTTTTCTTTACAAAAAGCGGAAAGCCTTTCCAACTCTTTTTCCGAATCTGTCGGAAAGCGATTAATAGCCACCACAAGAGGAAGCCCGTATTTCTCCAGATTTTCAATATGCTTTTCCAGATTGACGATTCCCTTCTCCAAAGCTTCTAAATCCTCTGTAGCAAGTTCCGTCTTTCCGGCTCCTCCATTATATTTTAAAGCGCGAACTGTTGCCACAAGAACTGCACAATCCGGTTTCAAGCCTCCCATTTGACACTTAATATCCAAAAATTTTTCCGCACCGAGATCTGCACCGAAACCGGCCTCGGTAATAACGATATCGGAAAGCTTAAGTGCGTACTTTGTTGCCAAAAGAGAGTTACAACCATGGGCAATATTGGCAAAGGGGCCGCCATGAACAATGGCCATATTCCCTTCCAGGCTCTGCACAATATTTGGCTTTATTGCCTCCTTTAAAAGTACCGCCATGGCTCCGACCGCATGCAGGTCCTTGGCCCGTATTGCCTCTCCCTTGGTATTATACGCTACAATAATTCGGGATAGCCTTTCTTTTAAATCCTCCATATCGGAGCTCAAGCAAAGAATAGCCATGATTTCCGATGCAACTGTAATGATAAAATGATCTTCTCTTACTACACCGTCTGCACTTCCTCCCAATCCGACTATGATATTTCGAAGAGAGCGGTCATTCATATCTAAGCATCTTTTCCACTGAATCCGTTTCAAATCAATATCCAGTGCATTTCCCTGCTTAATATGGTTGTCGAGCATAGCGGAAAGCAGGTTATTTGCCGCAGTAACAGCATGAAAATCCCCGGTAAAATGGAGGTTCAAATCCTCCATCGGAACGAGCTGTGCATATCCCCCTCCTGCTGCACCTCCCTTTATACCGAAGCAGGGGCCAAGACTTGGTTCTCTCACGGCAAGCAGCGCTTTTTTTCCCAAACGATTTAAAGCATCCATAAGCCCCACGGAGGTTGTGGTCTTCCCTTCTCCCATCGGAGTAGGATTAATTGCCGTTACAAGCACCAGCTTCGCATCCTTTTTCTCTTTTCTCTTTTCATATACATCCGGAGACAACTTTGCTTTATATTTTCCGTACATCTCCAGCTCATCTGCAGATATCCCGTAGTTTTCCGCTACGGAAGCAATATGCTGCATTTCTATTTCCTGTGCAATTTCCAGATCCGACTTCATTATCCTACATCCTCTCTTTAGCTAAAAATTCATCAAATTCTTCTAAATTCATGAGTATCTTTCTCGCCTTCGTTCCCTCTTCCTCTCCTACAATATGAGCATCCGCAAGCTGATCCATGATTCTAGCCGCTCGGTTGAAGCCGATTCTGAATTTTCTTTGTAAATACCCTATACTTGCCTTTTCCGTCTCTATCACAGCTTCAGCCGCTTCAAAAAAGAGCTCATCTCGGTCTCCCGAGACTTGAGAAGGAGCTTCCTCCGTGCCGCCTTGTTCAATACTCTTTGTAATATCTTCCTTGTATTCCACCTCTCCTCTACTCTTTAAGAATTCGGTAACCTTAGCTACCTCTTCATCGGAAACAAAGGCTCCCTGCACACGAATCGGCTTCGGAAGACTCTGGGGGAAGAAAAGCATATCTCCTTTTCCAAGTAGCTTCTCCGCACCGTTCATATCAATGATAGTACGGGAATCCACTCCGCTGCTGACAGAAAAGGCAATACGGGAAGGTACATTGGCCTTGATTAAACCGGTGATAACATTGACGGAGGGGCGCTGGGTTGCAATAATCAAATGCATACCGCAGGCTCTTGCAAGCTGGGTTAAACGAACAATGGCATCCTCCACCTCCTGTGCAGAAACCATCATAAGATCTGCCAGCTCGTCAATAATAATTAAAATCTGCGGAAGGATTTCAAGTGCGTCTTTCTCTCTTTCCTCCTGAGACATTTTTCGAAGCTTCTCATTATAGCCGCTTAAATCTCTGACGGATAAGTTTGCAAATTTTTTGTATCGATTTGTCATTTCGGCAACTGCCCAGTTTAAAGCAGATGCGGCCTTCTTCGGATCGGTAACCACCGGAATCAAAAGATGCGGAATACCGTTATACACCTGTAACTCCACTACCTTGGGGTCCACCATAATCATGCGAACCTCCTCAGGAGTGTATTTATATAGGATAGACATAATTAAGGTATTGATGGAAACGGACTTTCCGGCGCCTGTAGCTCCGGCCACAAGAAGGTGCGGCATTTTCGCAATATCCGTCACCACTACCTTTCCCGCAATATCCTTTCCTACTCCGAAGGAAAGCTTCATCTTATTTTCTTGGAAATCCGGAGAAGTCAAGATATCGCCAAGGTAAACCACTTGGCTATGCTTGTTAGGCACTTCTATTCCCACAGCGGACTTTCCGGGGATTGGTGCCTCAATACGGATATCCGCTGCAGCAAGACGCATTTTGATATCATTACTCAAGGAAACAATTTTAGCCAGCTTTACTCCCTGCTCCGGCTGAAGTTCATAACGAGTTACTGCAGGTCCTACGGAAACATTTGTAATACTCACAGTGATACCGAAGCTCTTCAAGGTCTCCTGTAAAGTTCTTGCATTTTTTTCAATCTCATTTTTTTCACTTGCCCCTTTGTCCTTTGCCTGCTTTAAAAGGGAAAGTGGAGGAAATTGATAGGGAGCTGTCTCCTTTATAATTTCCGGCTCTTCCGGCTTCTTTTCCACAATTCTTCGCTCCAGCTTCTCCTTATCCGAAGCAATTCTTCCTCCCGACGCCGTTTCCACAACATGGTCAAAGCGATCCTGATTTAAGAGTCTGTCCTTCAAACTCTGTTCGTCCTCCGGCTCCTCTTTCTCTAAGAGGATTTCTTTATCTGAACCTGTGTCAAGAGGCAAATCAAAACTGAAGTCTTCCGCTTTGGGGCTCTCCAAAAACTCCTCCGCTTCGGTAGAAGGAGTATCATCGTAAAGCTCTTCCATAAGAAGTCGTAACTCATCTTCTTCTCGTTCTTCAGAGGGAAAATCCTCTAAATGTAAATCCGTAGCGGAAAAGTCAACACCCTTTACCTCTCTTCTTTCTCTCCTCTCTCTTAGAGCCTCTTTTGCAGAGCCGGATATCTTCCGAAAGTCCTCCTTTGCTCTCCTTCCCGCCTTTTCTGCAGTATGTACGGAAAATGTGGCGAAAAGACTCATAAGCGGTTTCTCTGTAATAAAAACCAGAGATAAAAGAATAAAAAAGAAAAGCACAAAGAGAGAGGCCAACTTTCCAAGAAGCAGGGAAAGAAGAAAGAGTATTCCATTTCCTAGAACTCCCCCACCCTCAAGAAGCGAAAAGAAGTCTTCCGGAATTTCCTTTCCCAAAAAAATTGTGGAAAAAAAGCTCTCCGTTAAAAGATATAAAAGCACAATAGCCAGAAGACTTTTAACCAAGCCCGGCTTTTCCTTGTTTTTTACATAATAAATAAGGGTAAACAGCAGAAGAAAAGGGAATAAAAAGCTAAAGCGTCCGCACAGTATAAACTGGACTTGCCTCAGAAGCTCCCCCAATACTCCGCAAAATCCTAAATTGCTCAAAAAAAGCAAAAGGGCAAAAAGGCAGATAAAAATCAAAATCACCTCTTCCCTTATTCTCGGATCAACACTATTTTTTTGTTTCTCTTCTCTTCCCCTGCTCTCACGCTTTGTATTTATTTTTCTTGTTCTTTTTCTTGCCATATGCTCCCACTCACTCTTTTTAATTCACAGGCATTATACAACAGAATACGACAAAAAAGAAGAAGGGGAGCCGAGTTAAGACTCTTATCCCCTATTCTTCCTTTGATAAAAAGGTTCTCTCAAAGTTTTCCGGAACAAAATGAAAATGCAATGCAGGACGGCCGTGTCTCATTTTTTTCTTTTCTTTCAGACACTCTCCCTCTTCCAATACCCCTTGGCGAATCAGATTCAGCTGTAAAAGCTTCGCCAAAATTCGACTTGCAGAACGGGAGGTGATTCCCAAAAGTTCGGCAATGCTTTGAGCGCTCAAAGCATTTTCAGGAGCAAGCTCATAAAGGCTTACCAGCTTTAAGATATTGTTTTCATGAATTCCGTAGGTTTTGGCAAATTCCAGAGCTTTCTCATTCTTGTAGTTGTGAATCAGTCTAAGCTCCCGGGAAATCGGTCCCATCAATTTTCCCTCTTCTTCCATGAAGAAGGCATCATTTCTCCCGTAACGGTTACTTTCCATAAGAGCATGCTCCGCATAGTATCGACTTCTCTCTTTTGTAGAGCTTAAGCCTATTCCCAAGCGAAAAGGAAAATTCAGATTCTTCTTGCACTGCATAAGAATTTCTTCCAATATCGGAAGAATCTCCACATCTAAGGAGACGGAGGCGGTAAGTGAAAACTGATTAAAACCCTTTTCGATAGAAAAACGGCTATGCTCTTCTTTTCTATAAGAAGTGAGGAAGCTATAAGTCTGCGCCTCTCTATACTCCTGTTCTTCCTTTTCCAAATCTTCAGAAAAGGGGAGACGCAAAAGAACGGAAAGTACTCTTTCTTCACTTATATTACTTAAACGAAGCTCATCTAAGGCATGCTGAATGGAGGCTCTTATCATTTCTTCGTTCGGAAAGACGGCAAGATACGGAATCTGTAAAGTATCCAAACTTTTCAGATTATTGATACTCCGAGAGAGAATCATATCTATCTTCCCTTTGTCCCACAGCTTCTTGGCATATTCCGTGATATGCTTATAGTCATAATGACTATCCTCATAAAAATAGGGACGCTCCTCCTCGGAAAGATATTTTCCCAGTTCCATATAACGATTCGTTTCCGTTAAAAAATCGCAAAAGACCCGATTCAGAGGTATATCCTTGTGCTTCATTTGAAAATGAAGAAGAATAGAAAGCACATCTATCGGTTCATAAGCCGTAAATGCGCAGGGAATCCGAATATCCGGAAACTTCCTCATTATATAGTGGTAGCCAAGTTCCCCGGAAAAGAAAATAACATCACATTTCTTTCGGCAGTCCTCGTAAATTCCGTCAATATCACTAAGTTCTTTATAAATATAGGGGTAAAACCGGCAATCAAAGCTTTTGTCCTTGAGAACCTTCTCTATCGGCTCCAAAGACTTTTCCGGACTAACGACTGCAACTGAATACATAAGCTTTTCCTCTCTCCACTTAAGTTTACAATTAGAATTGTTAACACAAGTTAAAGACAAAGTCAATTGTGTCTTAAACCTCAATGCCTACAACTGAGAAAAAACCTCCCTGTATTTTATATCCGAAAAAAATATCGAACTTTTATATCGTAAAAACCGCTAATTTTGACAAATTTCTTGTTTCAAGCTAAGCTAGGGAAGCTTTATAAAAGTTAGAAGAAGGACTCCTTTTCCGTTAGCTTATGGAAGGGAAAATAGAAATGAAGTGATTGATGATGATGATAAAGGGGAGATATGTTTCGATTAAGCGGACAAATATGGAAAAACGGAAAAGTGATTGCGTCCTGCGTCTCCAGACAGGAAGGAGCGGAAAACAGAACTAAAAAGGTATATACCGCCTTGGAAGAAATCTGTCATCACTTTGATTTGCCGGTTCCCATCTGGCTTCCGGCAAGAATTCGGGAGTTTCAAACTCGTTCCAAAACGACCTTCCTTTCCGACTCCTTTATGGAGGAGATTTGCTTTGACGGATTGGAAATTCAAGTGATTGAAGAATAAGACTAATCTTGAATAATCAATTTGATAGCAAACGATACACAATTTATTGAGAAACCAGTCGGCTCATATAGAGGGGCTGTAAAAAATCAAAATAATAAAGGGATTTTTTTTGCAATATAGGTCTGAATGCGGGGTAGTCTGAGCCCGTCGGTACTTGCGAAAAACAAGAGAAACGCAGTTTTTCGCTTAGTATCCGTTACGTGGCGAAGCTAGCGAGAGCGTGCCCCAAGTTCAGACCTATATTGCGTAGAAAAACATTTTGATTTTTTACAGCCCCTTTTTATTTATAACGAGTATCGCACGCAAAGCGTGCGGTATCTAATACCCATGATATGTTTACAGTCTTGTCTTTACTTCTTTGCCAGTTCCTTCGCGAGTTCCTCATAACCGGGCTTTCCAAGAAGTGCAAACATATTTCTCTTATAGCTCTCTACACCGGGCTGGTTAAAAGGATTCACGCCGTTTAAGTAAGCGGAGACACCGCAGGCAAACTCGAAGAAGTAGAAAAGCTCTCCGAGCGTTCTCTCGCACTGCTTATCAATCTGTAAAAGGAAGTTCGGTACATTTCCGTCCGTGTGCGCCAGGATTGTTCCCTGCATAGCGGCTTTATTCACAAAATCCACGGTCTTTCCGGCAAGGTAGTTCATGCCGTCCGTATCAATCTCTTCTTTCTCCAGCACAAGTTCCGCTGCACTTTCCATGACCTCTAAAACCGTCTCAAAGTGAAGCCTTGCCCCCTCCTGAATAAACTGTCCCATAGAGTGCAGGTCTGTTGTAAAGTCTACGGAAGCCGGGAAAATACCTCTCTGGTCCTTTCCTTCGGACTCTCCGTAGAGCTGCTTCCACCACTCGGAAATATAATGGCAGGATGGCTCATAGTTTACAAAAATCTCAATCTTCTTATCCTTACGGAGCATGATGTTTCTTGCCGCAGCATACTGCAATGCCGGGTTTACTTCGTAATCCTGCTCTAAAAGAGCCTTTCTCATGGAAGCGGCACCTTCCATCAGTTCACAAATATTTGCTCCGGTAACGGCAATAGGAAGAAGTCCGACAGCAGTCAGCACAGAGTATCTTCCGCCTACATCATCGGGTACCACAAATTCTTCATAGCCCATCTCATCGGCAAGACTCTTTAAAGCCCCTCTTGCCTTGTCGGTTGTCGCATAAATCCTCTTTGCGGCTCCCTCTTTTCCGTACTTTTCTTCCAGCATAGCCTTAAACACGCGAAAGGCAATGGCGGGCTCGGTAGTGGTTCCTGACTTGGAAATGATATTGACAGAAAAATCCTTTCCCTTTAAAACTTGCTTTAAGTCGGAAATGTACTTGGAAGAAATATTGTTTCCTACATAGTAAATCTCCGGTGTCTTTCTCTCTTCCTTCGGAAGCTCATTGTAAAAGCTGTGATTCAAAAACTCATTAGCCGCTCTTGCCCCAAGATAAGATCCGCCGATACCGATGACCAGTAAGACATCGGAATCCTCCTGAATCTTTTTTGCGGCTGCCTGAATCCTTTTAAACTCTTCTTTATCGTAATTCTCCGGAAGGTCTACCCAGCCGAGAAAATCATTTCCGGCACCGCTCCCCTTTACTAAAATCTCTTTTGCCAAGAGAGTCTGTGCTTTAAAATTCGCCATCTCCTCTTCGGAAACAAACTGTCTTGCCTTCGACAAATCCAACTTCAGCATATTCTTCTCCTTTTCTCCTATTATCCTAAAATAGCTTCTATCATAAAAAATATAAAATACACAACTTCCGTTATTATAAAAACAGGCAAGAGGACACGCAAGTCTTTCTTCCC
>CAUTEL010000017.1:0-12783 GCA_963537185.1 uncultured Oribacterium sp.
TTATAGAGCCTCTAAATCCTAATTCTTCCCCTATTACGGCAAATATAAAGTCATTATCTTCCTCTACCAAAAAGTTACCGTTTTTCACGGAAAAAATAGAATGGTTAAACAGCCCCTTCCCCTTAAACATTCCGGAGCCTATCGCCATGATAGAATACATTTGCTGTGCAAAACCGCTGGAGTTTTCGTCAGGATTTAAAAAGGTCAAGATTCTTTTTACCTGATAATCTTGCAATACCGGAATTTTATCGTAAAGTCCGGAAGAAAAAAAGTAAAAAAGAAGGAGCAATACAACAGCGGCAATTCCTAAAAAAGCCAGAATAAAGCGAAGCTTTAGCGGAGAAGCAAAGGTCATGGCAAAAACAATGACGGTCATAATAATTGCAGTGGAAAGATTCGGCTGAATCAGCACAAGGCCTATAGGAAGCATTAGATATAAGCCTTCCAAAACTAAACCGTGTACTGTATTGATATCCTCCTTCGCCTTTTGTAAATAATCTGCAAAAAACAAAATTAATGCCACCTTCACGAACTCCGCAGGCTGCAGCTTACCAAGTATGGGTACCGTAATCCAACGCGTAGCACCATGCCCGGATGCAGTTCCGTAAATACGAACGCCGGCAAGAAGGATGACTGAAGCTGCATAAAGATAAGGAGAATATTTACAGAGCTTTCTGTAATCAAAAAGCGAGATTCCTATGCACATGGAAAGTCCCACAAAGGAACCGAGTATCTGTCTTACCACTAAAGTATCTTTAAAACTTTCTGCCGAAATAGCCGAGCGGACAATAAAAATGCCTGCAGTATTCAGTAGAATCATTAAAAATAAAAGTCTTAAATCATATTGTTTAAAATCATAATCAAACTTCATGCTATTTTTTCCTAATCACTAACTGTTAATGAGTTGATACTGCTTGCATCGCGAGACAAAATAGTGTCCATGGATAACTTCCCAAAGCAATAATCATAAACCATATTGGCTAGACTTTCCGCATTTCCGGATGAATATCCGTAAGGAATATTGACGGTTACGGAGATTTCCGGATTGTCATACGGAGCATAGGAGACGAAGACGGCATGGTTACCCCTATCCTCTCGTTCCTGAGCAGTTCCCGTTTTTCCCGCGACTGCAATATCTTGTCCGAGAAAAACAGATTTAGCAACACCTTCCGTAATCACTTTTCTAAGTCCTTCATGCACGGCATTCCAGGTAAAATCATTGTATGAAAGAGTTTTTACCAAAACAGGTGAAATTTCCTCAACCGTATTGTTTCGAGGATCCACTATTTTTTCTACAATAGACAGCTTATAAAGAGATCCGCTGTTTGCCACCGCAGTGATATATTTAGCTAATTGTGCGGCATTAAAGGCATGGTTGGCCTGTCCCATAGCAGAACGCTCAGGGTCATAGCTTGAGATTCGAGGCTCGGCTTCGTCCAGTTCCACACCGGATTTTTCATCTAAGCCGAAGTCTGTCGCATACTTTCGAATCCTTTCCATTCCGAGATCGGAATCATAGCTTCCCTGCTTATCCATGGAGAGTCGGTGTCCTAGATCCGCAAAAAAGTAGTTGCAGGAATTCTTGATTCCGTCAATGATATTTTCATTACCATGCTGAGAAGGCCAAATCCAACAACGAATGTTCGGTGTAACCTCCTCATACTTACCTGTACAGTCAATCAATGTGGAGGTATCAATTACTCGTTCCTCTAAGGAAGCAATCGAGCTTATCGGCTTAAAGGAGGAGCCCGGAGCAAGCTGTGTCTGGGTAGCTCCGTTTAGTAGGGGGAGAGAAAGGTCTTCATTGCACTTTTTTAAATAAGCGGCATCGCTGATTCTGTTGTTATCAAAGCCGGGATAGGTCACCAAGGCTCTTAGCTTTCCGGTTTTTACATCGGTTACCACTACAGAACCGTTACAGGGGTCTAAAGCAAATTGTGCAGGACTAAGCTCCATCTTCCTGATTTTTTCCAAAAGAAAGATAAAAGCGGTATGTGAATCGCCTCCGGACAGACTCTGATATGCGGCATCGTCCTGAGGCAAAACATTTTGCTCAAAAAGAGCCATTAAAAGCAGATTTCCGGAAATACTTTGCTTTGCAATAGCATATTTATACAGCAACTTATCAAAACCGATATCGGAACGGAGATAGTTCATAATTTTCTTAACAAAAAGACTATAAATCTCATTTGTATCGGAATACTCCGTTTCTAAAGCAAGCTTTCTTGTATCAATCCAGCCCTCTTCGATTCCTTTCATCAAAAAAGCGTGCAATGAAATGGCATCATTTTTCCATAAACTGTATGCTTCGGAAGACCTATAGCGTGTACTTTCCGCATCCACCACTCCCCCGTCCTTACTCAAAAGATAATCATAAATGTAAACCATATAGGCCTGCATTTCCTGCGGAAGTGCGGAAAGCTCTCCTCCACTCTCCGCCTGAAGAATATTCTCAATTTGAGATAGCATTTCCTCTTTATTTTTGGTAAAGCGAGACGCGATTTCCTTCTCCGCATTCTTGGCATCCTCCGCAAAAAAATGATCCTTTTGCAGAACATTGTTATTAATCAACTGATAATAGGCATCCTTTACCGGAATCATGAGCTGGGACTGCTTAATGGAGCTCTGGTCAAGATCGTTGTTTTCCGTAAGCTTGGAGGCCAATATACCGGCTAATTCCTGTTCTAAGAGATGATAAATGGAAATCTGATCATTTGCGGAAATGGTGGTATAAATATCATTTCCCGCCATAGGCTTATCTTCGGAAATAACCTCCATAACACTTCCCACATTGTTAAGGTACATTTCTTTATAGCCCTTTTTTCCCTTTAATATTAAATCCTCGCTTTTTTCCAAGCCCCAAACTCCTACAGTATCATTTAAATCGTAGGAGTCATCAATCTTCTTCAAGTCGGAAAGCTGTGCTTCCTGAACCTGCCCCGTATACCCGATAATATGAGATAAATAGGGGGCATAATTATACTTACGGACAGAGACATTTTCCACATCCACTCCCGGAAGATCATATTTGGATTCCAATATTTCAGCCATACACTCTCTGGATACATTTTCCACTATCGTTGTACTCATATATCTCTGATAAGAAGTAAGGCGCAGAGTATAAATAATCCCGATCATATTAAGAGCGGTTCTGTCCGGAAGATTTATGATTTCCCCCTTCTCATCGCTTAGCTTGTTAAAATTATAGAGCTTTTTAGCCTGTTCAAAACACTCTTCCGCAGTACTGTTCTGTTCTTTTTTACTCAGCTTATCCGGCTCCTTACGAAAAACATTCGCAAGCAAACGAAGCTTGTCCTGTTCAGAGGACGTGGTATAAGCAAAGCTTCCGTCATCTTTGATTTGAACCTTAAACTGACTCATTACAGGATAGTGATACTTCTCTATAATATCCGCCAGTTTTTTCAGCATAGTATTTCTGGCGTTAATTCCTTTTGTTGTAGAGCTAAAGGCGCCTGTATCGGCAATGGTAATATTGTACTGCAACTCATTGTAAGCAAGCAGCTTCCCGTCCTTATCGTATATATTCCCCCTTGTTCCGGGAAGTACCAAATATTTTCTGGTATTTTTTAGATGGCTTTCCAAGTACTCTCGTCCTTGCATAATCTGCATTTTAAAGAGATGGACTCCCAGTACGGAAAACAGTCCTGTGAAAATTAGAGCCAAAGCAAAAAGTCGGGAAGAAAAAAGTCGAATAATCAATTCCTTCAATAAATTCCGAATTTCTTTAATCATAAAACATTTTCCTCCAATTTCTTACTCGCACTAAAGAAGAATCGGTAAAGAAGCAAGGTTAATAAAAACGAAAAGACAATGGAGGGGAGAACAATATGAAAAGAATAATATAGAATGCTCCATTTCCCCCGAATCAAAAAACGAAGAACATAGATATAACCGTGGTAAAGAATACCGCTAAGTACGCAAAGAAATAGAGGAAGCTGAATAAATTCCTCGTAGTAAAATTCATGAAAATATCCGTTTACATAACCAATGAGAACAAAGATAAAGGAATAAAAGCCAAAAGGCCCCGAGTAAAATAAATCCATAAGTAAGCCTGCAGATAAACCGTATAGCATCCCCGGTAAGGGTCCATAGTAAAATCCGAAGGAAAAGCAGAGAATCAAAAGCAAGTTCGGACTTGCGAACAGAAACGGAAGCAAAGGAAAGACACTGGTTTGCAGTAAAAAAGCCAGAATTAAAAGTAGAAAATAAAATAGTAACCGGGTATGATGTATTTTTCTCTTGCTAGTCCTATTCCCCAAACTTAACTCTCCTTTTGGAAACGGTCATCCTTACGATCCGTTATAACCAATACTTCCTGTAAATCAGTAAAATCCGCGGCTGGAATGAGGTACGCATTTTTCATAAGCCTCTTCTCATCCTCCTCTATATCTACCGCAAAGCCAACCAAAATACCGGGTAAAAATTTAGATGAAATGTTGGAAGTAACAATCCTGTCTCCGTCTTGAATTACAGCATCCTTCTTCATATTCGTGATGCGAAGTCTTCCCTCTTCAAAAAGCCTCAAATCTCCGGCCACAATGCAGGTATCACTGCTCTGGATTCCCATACAGGAAACCCTGGATTCATCGTCAATAATAGAACGAACCGTTGCATAGTTTAAACCTACATCTGTTACAATCCCCACTAAGCCGCCTTTTGCCATAACATTTTGGTCCACCTTTATTCCATCTTTTGAACCTTTGTCAATTCGAAAAACCTGAAACCAGTTTTCCGAATCCTTTGCAATAACTCGAGCCGCTATCTTGGTATATTGTAAATATTCCTGATCCAAGCCGTATAAACCTCTTAAACGCTTAAGCTCTTCCTCATTTTGTTTTAAGATATTGTTTTCTTCCGTGAGAATATCAATCTTGGCTTGCAATTTGGCATTTTCTTCCTCTGCCTCAGTCAGACTTTTGTGCTTCTCCCATTGGAGGTACAGTCCTCTTCCAACACGATTCACTCCCGACTGAATCGGTACAAGCACCGTTCCCACAGCATTTCGAAGCGGATTCATGAGCCCGTCCTTTACGGAAGAGAGAACCATCATCATAATACAGAGTACGGTTAAAATGATAAAAATGTATTTACTGCGCTTGTTTTCCACTAAAACTTCCCCTGTTCCTTAAAACTATAGTAACTATTGTCTCCGATAATAATATGATCCACCAACGGAATCCCAATATAAAGCCCTGCCTGTTTTAATGACTCTGTAAAGTCAAAATCCTCCTTGGAAGGCATAGGATCCCCGGAAGGATGATTGTGAACAAGAATCATACAGCTTGCCGCAGTCATAAGTGCTCCTCTAAAAACTTCTCTTCCGGAAAGACTTGCTGAATTTCCGCTTCCTTTAGCCAGAAGACCGTCTTTTAAAAGCCTTGCTTTCGTGTCTAAATAAAGCACCCTTACTTCTTCATGATCCAGGTAGCGCATTTCTTCTTTGAAATAGAGAAGCACATCTTCGGGGGAACGGAAGGCGTAGAGCTCTTCCCGGATTCTGCTATTCCAAATCCTTCTTGCCATTTCCCCTATGGCAAGAAGCTCTATTGCCTTCGTCTCACCGATACCGGAAACAGCTTGAAGCTCTGCCAAAGAAAAATGCATAAGAGAGGTAAGGCCCTTACACTCTCTTCTTAAATGCAATATTTCTTCAGATAGCTTTAAAACATTGGCATCTTTTCTTCCTGTGCGTAGGATTAAGGCTAAAAGCTCGGAATCCATAAGACTCGATATTCCACTTAGCCTTGCCTTTTCGCGAGGCAGAAGCATATAATCCTTTTTCAATTCTTCTTTCATATTTTCCTCCTTAAAAAGGAGGAGTCTACAGAGATATTTATTTTACCACGAAAACGAAGCTTTGCATAAAAACTTTTCTTACGCTTTTTGGCAAAAAATCTATTTAAAATTGAATGAATCCTTTTTTATACATGGTGTCCAGGGCTTTAATGACACCATACTTTCCATGCGGGAAAGTTAAACCGCCTTGGAAAAATACGGTAAAAGGAGGACGAATCGGAGCATCTGCGGAAAGCTCGATACTGGAGCCCTGCACAAAAGCTCCTGCCGCCATAACGACCTGATCCTCATAGCCCGGCATGTCATCGGCTTCCGGTCGCACAAAGGAGTCCACGGGAGCCGCTGCCTGTATGCCCTCACAAAAGGCAAGAAGTGCTTCCTTACTGCCCAGCGTAATTGCCTGAATAATGTCCATTCTTTTCGTATCAGCCGTAGGATGGCAGGAAAAACCCAATTTTTCAAAAAGACTTGCGGCAAGAATCGCAGATTTTTCTGCAGAAGCGGTCACAGTCGGCGCAAGGAAAAATCCCTCAATGAGATCTTTATTTAAGTTCAAAGACGGTCCCTGCTCTTTTCCGAGTCCGGGTGCATAAAGACGAACTGCGCATCTCTCGATACAGGCTTTTGTTCCGGCGATGTAACCTCCTATAGGAGCCAAGCCTCCACCCGGGTTCTTTATGAGAGATCCCACAACCATATCCGCTCCGAAATCACTAGGCTCCTCAGCACTAACAAACTCGCCGTAGCAGTTATCCACCATACAGATAAGATCCGGCTTAATCGACTTTACAAAGCGAATAATTTCCCCAATTTCTTCCGGACTAAAGCTTCGTCTATCGCTATAGCCCTTAGAGCGCTGGATCTCCACAAGACGCGTTTTTTCATTGATGGCATTTTTAATGCCCTCCCAGTCAAAACCTCCGTCCGGGAGTAAATCCACCTGCCTGTATCGGATTCCGAATTCCTTTAAAGAACCTATGGATTCCCGGATTCCGATAATTTCTTCCAAAGTATCGTAAGGCTTTCCGACCGGAGAAAGCATTTCATCACCGGGACGAAGATTGGCCTGTAAAGCAAGGGCAAGGGCATGCGTTCCGCAGATAATCTGCCCTCTTACCAAGGCATCCTCCGTGTGAAAATAGGCGGCATAGGCCTCCTCTAAAGCATCTCTTCCCATGTCATTATGACCGTAGCCGTTCGTTCCTGTGAGATGCGCCTCCGAAATTCCCGCCTTTTGCAGAGCGGCAAGCACCTTTAATTGGTTCAGCTCTGCGATTTCATCTATTTTTTTAAATCTCTCCTCCAGGCCTTTCACCACAGATTCGCTGTAGTCTACGACCTCTTTAGAAATCCCCATTTCGACATACATTTCTCTATAATCCATTCTGCTTCCTCCTCACGACTTTTAAAATGTTCCGCTTCTACAAAAATAGTCTCTTTTTCTCTCTTAAACCAGGTTAACTGCCTTTTTGCATAGTGTCTGGAATTTTGCTGAATCAGGGCTTTGCACTCACTAAGACTGCATTCTCCTCGAAGATAAGGGAAAAGCTCCCTGTATCCTATCCCCTTAAAGCCCGGAGAATGCTCCGTATAGCCTTTGTTAAAAAATGCCTCAACTTCCAAAACCAAGCCATCCTGAAACATTTTTTCAACCCGCGTGTTAATGCCCTCATATAAGTCTTCTCTATTGCGGTTGAGAACCAGAAAAAGGCTGTCATAAAGTGCCTCTTTTTCCTTCTCCTCCCGATTATGCTTCGATATCGGACTTTTATGAAGATGAAAATACTCCAAGGCTCGCATAATTCTTTGCCGGTTATGCGGATGAATTTCTTCGGCCGATACCGGATCCGCCAATTTTAATTCCTCATGTAAGGCTATACTCCCCCGCTCTTCCATCTCTTTTTCGAGTTTACTTCGAAATCTTTCCTTTTCTGCTTCATCCTCTTCTTGAAACTCAATGTCTCGCAGCATGGCCTGAATGTAAAACCCCGTTCCGCCTACCAAAATCGGAAGTCTTTCTCTTCGGTAAATCTCCTCCACCTTCTCTCTGGCCATGTACTGAAAAGAACTTGCGTCATAGTCTTCCTCAGGATTCAGGATATCCAAAAGATGGTGAGGAATCCCCTCCATTTCCTCTTCCGTAATCTTTCCCGATCCGATATTCAGGCCCTTATATACTTGTATGGAATCCGCGGAAATACATTCTCCACCTAAAGCCTTTGCCACTTTAACGGAAAAATCACTTTTTCCCACGGCAGTCGGTCCCGCCAGGATTAAAAGCGGTTTATGTTTTTGATACAGATTCATAGCCTTCCACTTTTCCTATCTTTACACAATTCTCTTAAACATCTTTTCCAAATCCTGCTTTTTAAAGGCAACAATCGTCGGTCTTCCATGAGGACAGGCAAAGGGATTCTCCAGCTGTAAAAGCTCTTTCAGAATGGCATCACATTCCATGACGGAGATTTTTTGCTTTCCCTTTACAGCCGCCTTACAGGACATGGAGGCAATCTTATTGTATATACTCTCTCCCTCTAAGATCATGGAGTCCTCTGTAAGCCCATCTAAAATCTCCAGTAAGACCTCCTCCTGTCTCACGGTCGGGAAATCCACAGGAATCGCCGTAAGCGAAATCCCGTTTGGCTCTTCCACCCAAAGGTAGCCCATCTTCAGAAATTCTTTCTTATATTCCTCTAAAACCTCTCTTTCTCCTGTAGAAAGATGAATCGAGAGCGGAATAATATTTTGACTGAAAACTTCCTTTTCTTTCTTCCGTCTCATCATACGCTCAAAGTTAATTTTTTCGTGCGCAGCATGCTGATCCATAATGTAGAGGCTGTTTCCATATTCTATCAACCAGTAGGTTTGAAAAACCTCCCCGATAATTCTATGAGAAAGTCTGGCTTCTTCCGAAAGGAAGGGGGCGGTAAACAGGTTTTCCTGCCCTCCCCTCGTTTCTTTGGCTTCGTTACATAAGTGTTCCCTCTCAGGACTCGGTGCGTTATCTTTTTTCTTTTCCTGAAAAGCTGAATCGAAGGCTTTGTTCAATCCAAACGATTGCGAAGAAACGACATCTTCTTTCAAAGTAAAAGTTTTCTCTGATGCAAAACTGTTATTTTCTGCAGAAGGGCTCGTTTCCTGAATGGAATTTAGACCCTTTGTAAGGTCAAATTCTTCATAGTGAATACTCTTTTCTAACTTCTCTGTCGAATTCGCTAGAAAGTTATTTGTAATTTGACTTCTCGCATTTCCTTCTGCATTGTTTACACTGCTTTCCTCCCATTTTGTGAGTGATGCATATTTTTCTACTGTATTATTTACTTGTAAACCTTCTGTATTCTCTCTCTCAGCTCTCTCCTCGGACTCCTTCCGAAGTAGAAGCTCCGGCTGAAATTCCGCCTTCTTTTTCTCCTCTTTAAAAAAGGCGGAAAGCGGATTCTCGTCGATAAGATTCGCTTCGGAAAGCGTTTTATTCACTGAATTAAAGACAGCCTGATAGATGCTGTCTCTATTTTGAAAGCGTACCTCAAGTTTCTGTGGATGAACATTTACATCCACTAAATTCGGCGTCAAATCCAGAAAAAGAATGGCAAAGGGAAACTTGTGTTGCATTAAAAAGGGTTTATAGGCGTCTTCCAGAGCACGACTTAATAAACCGTCATGCACGAAACGCCCATTGACAAAAAAGAGTTCATACTGCCGATTTGCCCTCGTAATACTCGGTCTTCCAAGAATCCCCCGAATATGTACGGTAGGCATACCGGTAATTTTTGAGGGATAATACGCCCCTTCTAAAGGAAGACTTTCCTTGCTCTGTTCTTTCCCGTAAATGCTGTAAACAACATCCTCAATACGAGGGGAACCGATGGACTGAAAGCGGGTCTTTCCGTCTCGAATAAAGTGGAAGGAAACGCGGTGGTTCGCTAAGGCCAGCTTCTCCACCATATCCTCCACTCGATTACTCTCCGTACTCTCACTGTATAAAAATTTCTTTCTTGCCGGCACATTAAAGAAGAGGTTTCGAATAATAAAGCTGGAGCCGTCCACTCCCGCAACTTCTTCGACTTCTCCCATTTCTCCGCCGTGAATTTGTATTCTATGGGCAAAGAAATCTTCTTTCGTCTTCGTAATCAGCTCCACATCGGAAACGGCGGCAATCGAGGACAGCGCCTCTCCGCGGAAGCCGAAGCTTAAGATACTGTCGAGGTCGGAAAGGTTTCGAATCTTACTCGTCGCATGGGGAAGAAAGGCATTTACGATATCGTCCTCCCCGATTCCGTCTCCGTTATCACTGACACGAAGATATTCTATTCCGCCTCCTCTTATTTCTACGGTAATCTGCGTAGCATGGGCATCGACAGCATTTTCCACTAGCTCTTTCACCATACTGCTCGGGCGCTCAATCACTTCTCCCGCTGCTATTTGATTTACCGTATCCGTTCCCAGTACATGGATTTTCACTGTAAAAGCTCCTTTAATTCAAACAAAAGACTGCAAGCCTCAAAGGGACTGATTTTCTCCGGAATGATGCTCCGAAGCTTACGGAGCACTTCTTCCTCACCCTTAGTAAGAGCGGGTTTTTCTTCCAATTCATTTAAGCTCTTAAGAAGCTTTGCCCCGGAGGCGCCGTTCTTTGATTCGCCTTTCTCAAAAGCACCTTTTTTCGCCTGCATATCTCGATTTCCCAAGTTATCATCTGTTTCTAAACCGCCTTCTTTAGCGACGATATTTTTATTTTCCTGCATAAAATCATTGTCCGATAAAAAGGCGGAAATCTCTCTTGCACGGCTTAAAACGCCTTCCGGCACGCCGGCAAGCTTCGCTACATCAATACCGTAGCTTTCGTCCGCACCTCCCGGAATAATTTTCCGAAGAAAGCTGATTTCACCGTCCTTTTTGGAGACTGCAATGCAATAGTTCTTCACATTGTTCAGCTTTCCTTCCAACTCCGTAAGCTCATGGTAGTGTGTTGCAAAAAGCGTCTTCGCCTGAATATGTCTTGCAATATACTCCACAACCGCCCAGGCAATGGAAAGCCCGTCGAAGGTCGAGGTTCCTCTTCCGATTTCGTCAAGAATAAGAAGGGACTGCTTTGTGGCATTTCGTAAAATGTTTGCGACCTCGCTCATTTCCACCATAAAGGTGGACTGTCCCTGCGCGAGGTCATCCGAAGCACCGACTCGAGTGAAAATTCTGTCACAAATAGGAAGCTCCGCCTCTTTTGCCGGCACAAAGGAACCGATTGCGGATAACAGCACGATTAGTGCAACCTGCCGCATATAGGTGGATTTTCCCGCCATATTGGGGCCGGTAATAATCGCAATTTCCTGATTTTCCTCCAAAGAGGTATCATTCGGAATAAAATGCTCTTCCTCTAATAGCTTCTCCACTACAGGATGTCTTCCCTCTTTGATGAAGAGACTTCCTCCCTCGCTGAGACGGGGACGAACATAGTTTTCCTTTATGGCAAGCTTCGCCAAAGAAAGATAGGCATCCAAATGAGCAAGCTCTCTAGCCGTTTTCTGTATTCTTGGGAGTTCCTCTGCAATTTCCTCTCTCAGGGTACAAAAAAGAGCATATTCCAGATCTTTCAGCTTTTCTTCTGCCCCAAGTATTCTGTTTTGAAGCTCCTGGAGCTCCGTAGTGATATAGCGTTCTCCCTGAGCAAGGGTCTGCCTCCGGATAAAATAGTCCGGAATTTCTCCCTGATAGGCTTTGGAGACCTCAAAGCAATAGCCGAAAATGCGGTTGTACTTGATTTTTAAATTCTTAATGCCGGTTTTATCTCTTTCCCTTGCTTCCAGCTCCTGTAACCATTCCTTGCCATTAACTCCGGCATTTCGGTAATCTTCCACATCCTTACTGAAGCTCGCCTTAATAAGGCCTCCCTCCTTAACGGATAGAGGCGGCTCCTCCACTATTTCTTCTTCGATTTTTCGGTATATATCCTCTAATGTATCCAGCTCTTCCCCCATTTTGGAAAGAAGCAAGGATTGAAATGGTAAAAGTGCCTTTTTAATATCCGGTAAATACTGAAGAGAGAGCTTTAAAGCAAGAAGATCTCTCGCATTAGCCGTAGAAAGACTGATACGGGAAAGGAGTCTTTCGATATCATAAATGCTGTCCAGATACTCTCGGAGCTCCTCCATATCAATATAATGCCCGGTGAATTCTTCCACGGCATCGAGTCTAGCTTCTATTTTCTTCTTATCCCGAAGCGGTCTTTCCAAGAAATGGCGAAGCATACGACTTCCCATAGCCGTTTTCGTATAATCCAGCACCCAAAGAAGGGTACCTCTCTTCTTTTTCTCTCGAAGCGTCTCCCAAAGCTCCAAGTTTCTCTGACTGTAGCTATCTACAACCATATAATCCTTATTTTGAAAAAAATCTATCTTTCGAATATGCGAGAGCAGGTTCTTCTGCGTGTCATAAAGATAAGAAAGACAGCCTCCGAGAGCTCTTCTAAGATCCGCCCGGTCGGAAAGCCCGAGCCCCATGATAGAGGACTGAAAATGCGCCGTAATCAACTTATCCGCTTCCGTTAAGGAGAAGAATCTTTCTTCCTTTTCAGTAAGACTTATGCTAAAACGACTGTTTATCTGAGAAAATAGCTCTTCTTCCTCTTTTAAAGAAGGATTCATCAAGATTTCCTTCGGAGAAAAGCGGGAAATCTCGTCAAGACATTCTTTAGACGAATCCACCGCTGTCGCATAGCATTCCCCGGTAGTGATGTCCACCGTCACAATGCCTCTTTTTTTCTCCCCCATATAAATAGACATCAGGAAATTGTTTTTTCCCTCTTCTAAAGCCGTTTCCTCCGTCTGCGTTCCGGGGGTAATCACCTTAATGATTTCCCGCTTTACCAGTCCCTTTGCCTTCTTCGGGTCCTCCACCTGTTCCCCTATCGCAACCTTATAGCCTTTAGAAACCAATTTACTGACATAGGAGTCAGCCGCATGATAGGGC
>CAUTEL010000018.1:0-12529 GCA_963537185.1 uncultured Oribacterium sp.
ATGTAAATCAGTATAGTATTTAAATCGGTACAGAATGTAAGTCAGTGTGGAATGTAAATCAGTGTGGAATTTAAATCAGCACCGGACTGAAATCGGTGTAGAATTTAAATCAGCAGGAGACTTAAAATAAGCGAATATACGCCGGAAGTCCGTCCTCATACTCTGCGCTGCATTCTCCCAAAATCAAGGGACGAAGATATAAAAGACATTCCTCCTTCAGGCTATGTCCATTTTCAGAAATCCACTCCTTAGGGAGCTTTTTTTCCTTATTGGCCACCTCTCCCAGTGGAACGGAGGTAAACTGCACAAAATACTCTCCGTCAATTCCGTTTGCCCTCTTAAGACTTGCCATTTTCCCGCTTTCTTCGGAAAGTGCAAGAAGAACAGCCGACTCTCCCAGAGAAAAAGCCTCAAGCACATCGGTTTTAGACAGACTATGACTTGCGCAGCGCTGTAATAAGTTAAATTCTATAGCACGGGTTTTCACTTTTTTTTCTTTAATAATCGGGTAGTGCATAGCTTCCGACTCGGCCGCTTCATGAAGGAAGCCCTCCAGTACCGCTCCGGTTCCCCCTGCGATACTATGCCCGAAGCTGTCCTTCTCTCCTTCTTCCTTCCCGTAGGTATAGAGAAAACGCCCGCTTTCGTCCTTCACGCCTTCCGAAACCGCAACCATAATGTGCGGATGCTCTTTCAGCGTCTCTTCTATGTCGGATAGAAACTTCTCTTTGGAAAATGTGCTTTCCTCCACGTAAATCAAATAGGGAATACTGCCTCGCTCCGCGGAAAGTGCCGCAGCTGCCGTAAGCCAGCCTGCGTTTCTCCCCATCATTTCCACTATCATCACATAATTTTTATCATAGACTCTGCATTCCTCCTCCAGCTCTAAAAGACAGGAGCTTAAGTATTTTACGGACGAAGCAAAGCCCGGGCAGTGATCTATTCCGCATAAGTCATTGTCAATGGTCTTCGGTACACCGATAACCTGAATATCCTCTCCTATACTCTTAAAATAGAGAGAAAGCTTCCATGCCGTATCCATGGAATCATTACCGCCTATATAAAGAAAGTATCCAATATTCCATTTTTTGAAAATACGAAGCAACTCCTCAAAATCTGCGGGATCCTTCTCGGGATCTTGCAGCTTTTTTCTACAGGAACCAAGAGCTGAAGAGGGTGTTGTGGCAAGACGGGCAAAGTATGCTGCAAAGCGGAGCCTAAGCGCCTCCTCTTCCTCTGCCCCCTCCTCTTCATAAAGCTCCTTTGCCAGAGAGGAAAGCCCTGTATAATCCATACTTTTCCCGGAAAAAAGTGCTTCCTGCTGTTCCTTCACAATCTTTCCCAAGTTCAGAAAGTCCTCTCGGAAAACGCCTTCTATCCCATATCGTGCGCCATATACTTCCTCTATCTTTTCCTGTCTTAGCGCTTCCCTGATTACTCCTGAAAGACTGGCGTTAATTACCGCTGTCGGACCGCCGGACTGTGCTACCAAGAGATTCTTTTTCATTTTTCCCTTTTCCCCTTCTACCTATACTACACTTTCCTTCTACCTGTACTACACTTTCCCGTCCAAAAACTTCTCCAGATAACTTAGCGGAAAGGGAGGAAACGCAAGCGGTCTCGCCGCAAGACTTGTCAAAAGAACGGGATTATCATCTGCAAGAGCCCGGTTCAGATTCAGCTTACCGCAACGCTTGCAACGGTGCAAAATACTCCAGTCCCCGTCTTCTCTCGAAACGATGGCAATAGGCTCCATTTCCCCGCGGCAAGAGGAGCTTCTGTCTCCTGCCTCCTCGTCCACATGAAGACTGTAAAGACAATATGGACAATGATTTCGATGATTGGAACCTGCCCCTTCAGGGTGAATCTCTCTTCCGCAGTGCGCGCAGATAAAGCTTTCCTGACAAGCCTCCGTGCGGTAATCCGCCCGCATAGACTCTCTTCCCTGCTGCCGTAAGCGCTGTTTATCCGCCTGCTGCACCGGCTGTCTTTCCTCCTGCATAACTCCCATAGGTGCACGGTCTATTCCCCTTTTTTGCTGTCCCGATTTTTTTGCCTTTCTTTTTACCGACATTTCCCCGTTCTTCATTCCCTCTTCTCTCCAAACTTGATAAGCTAATTCCTTAGCAATATTATACCATTCTGGCCTGCAAGCCAAGTTGATATTCCCTTTCTGAATCCAAGCAGCATTTTTATTCCGTCCAGTCCGGCAGCTTCTTACTCATGGTATAGGTCAGAATGGCAATTTCTATTAAAAGCCGATCGCTATGCTCACGGAAATTTCTATGAATTAATTTTCCGATTTGCTCCATACGATACTTTACCGAATTCGGATGAAGAAACATTCTCTCCGCGGCAATCTTCAGATTCCAGTCACACTCCGAAACAACCTGCAAAGTCTCCAGCATGTTTTTCCCGTTTTTCCGGTCAAAGTCGAGTAGAGGTTGCAAACAATTTCTACAGGTCTCCAAAGCTTCCTGATTGTCCAGAATCGGAAGAAAAATCCGGAATAAATCCATTTTTTCATAATATAAAATCCGGTCAAACCAGGAGAAAATATAGCTTAAACGAATGACCTCCCGGGCCTCCTGGTAGCTTAAATGAATTTGCTCTATATTCTCATAATATCTGCCGATTCCGAAGGAAATCGTAAAGGGAATGTTCGCAATGCATCGCTGAATCTTGGAAAAGATCTCCGCAAAATTCTTTTCCATCTGCTTCCGCTCTTTGGGGCGAATGCTGAGTACAAAGATGATGATGTCACTCAATTTGACATAGTGCGCATTGGGATAAAACTTCAAAATTTCCCGTATGGAAATATCAAAGATTTCCGTGCTCATTTCCTCCAGCATCTTGCTCGTATTGTTGCTGAAGTTCCTTTTGAAGCGTTGCTTAATGTTATTGATATCCACTTCCAGCACGATTCCGCCGTCATGAAAGTCCCAGCCGAAGATTTCCGCACGATTATGGATTTCCGTTTCGCTCTTAATATTGTGAATCAAAATATCCTGAATCAGAAGCCCTTTATAGCGTTCCGCAACCTGTCGGTTGGAGATGATGGTTTGCTCTCGCAGGATAATATTTGTGGTTGTATTTTCCAGTGCAATCTTAAAACCCGGATCTTTTTCCTGCATCAATAATGCATTAGCACTTTCCTCTTCCGTCTCCCGTTCCAAGACCCCTTTTTCAAAAATGAGTACGCCGAAGCTTCGACTTTGGTTGGCAATCAGATGAAGATCATACCGTGTCCGGTCAAGATCCCGATGAGAAAGAATTCTTTCCGCCTGCAAGTGCTGTGCAAGACTGCTGTCCGAATCCGAATACCAGATTTGCACCGTTTCAAAATCCAAAAACGCTGCCGGAACCCCCACTATCGACATGAAAGTCGCAAGGATATCGGGGATACTGGCGTCGCTCACGGCCAGTTCCGTGAACTTGGTATGAATAAGATTCGCCTGAATCAGTCGATTCGTTTGCTGATTCACAAGCTCACTCAAAATTGGGTTGATAATATCCGCATAGGGAAACTTCTGCGGAATCAAAAGCAGGGGAAGACCGAGATCATCGGAAAGAGCCAAGGCCGAGTCCGGAATATTCTCGATATAACGTCCCTGTTTGATTCCGAGCGCACTGGCCTTTCGTGTTTTCAAGGTCTGAATAAATCGAAGGAGTGCTTCTTCATCATCTTTTAACATATAGGCAGTCGTAATAACGAACTCTCCGCCCGAAAGCCATTTTGCACCGTCCGGCGTGTCAATGACCGTCACCGTGCTGATGGCATTTCCTGCACCGGACGAACCGGCAATCAGAGAAAATTCGGAAAATCTTTTGTCCTTTAAAACATCCTGTATCTTCATAATAAGTCCCATTTTCTGCAAGCGATACAAACTGTGACTTTCATTATACGAAGCGCGAAAGAGGATTGTCAAATGAGATGTGGAAATGAACGCGGCAATACGCTGCAGCACGGATGCGTCAATATAATGCGAAGTATGGACCGACCAAGATAACGAACCGGACGAAGTAAAAGTGACTTCCGAAAGGGACAAAGCCCTAAACGAAAGCCACTTCTACAGAGGCGAAAATTTATGGGAACGCAAGTCTCCTCCTCATTCGAAAACGCGGAGGAAACAAGCGCTATCACCTGTATGGTAAGAGCTCAGCTCTTTTACTTTAAGAATTTCTCCGCAATCGCTACGAAGCTTGCGCTACCCATCCAGAATACATCCTCATCCACGTCAAACTTCGGATTATGATGCGGATAATCGGTCTTCTTTGCCGGATTCGTGGAGCTTAAGAACATAAATGCTCCCGGCGCCTTCTGCAGGTAGAGAGCAAAATCCTCTCCGCCCATGTTCGGGCTCTCTCTATAAGTAACCATATGCTCTCCAAAGATATCCCGGATGGCATCCTGGGCAAAGAGCGCCATATCCTTATCATTGATAACGGGAGGTGCACCCCAGTCCATGGTATATTCTACACTACCGCCGAAAGCCTCCGCAGTGGTTTTTGCGATTTCACCGATTCGTTTTGCCAGCTTCTGCCTGATGTCTTCTTTTAAAGCACGGGTTGTTCCCTCAATATGCACGGTTGACGGAATGGCATTGTACTGCTCTCCTCCGCGGATCATGCCCATGGTAATTACCCCGGCATCCGTTGCAGCAATCTCTCTGGCATTGATGGTCTGCAATGCGAGGACGATATGGGATGCAATATTAATCGGATCAACTCCTTTTTCCGGTGTGGAAGCGTGACAGCCCACGCCCTTTACATCCAGTACAAAACGATCATAGGAGGCCATAATCGGTCCCGGAATACAAGCGATGGTTCCGCAGGGAATCGTCTTATCCAAGATGCTTCCGATGTGGATTCCGAAAACCGCATCCACGCCTTCCATTCCGCCGTTCTCAATCACAATAGCGGATCCCTTAGCCAGCTCCTCTGCGGTCTGGAAGAAAAAACGAATCTCGCCGGAAAGCTCTTCTCTATGCGGGTAGAGCACCTTGATTGCCCCGAGCAGCATAGCCGCGTGCGTATCATGCCCGCAGGCATGCATGCATCCCGGATGAGTCGAGCTAAAGGAAAGGCCCGTATCTTCCGTAATGGGAAGAGCATCCATGTCTGCACGAAGAGCGAGTACCTTTCCCGGTTTTCCGCACTTCATAGTCGCAATAACGCTGCTATCCTTCTCGGAAAGTGTATAGGGAATGCCGATTTCTTCCAGCTTCTTCACAACAAACTCACGCGTTTTCGGTAAGTTAAAGCCAAGCTCTGGAATTTTATGCAATTCTCTTCGCATGGCTACAATTTCCTCTTGCAAATCTTTACACTCTTTCCACCACATAATTTCCTCCTTTTATCTATGCAGTTCTATTCTTTTTTCATTCAATCGCATATTCCGGCCGGATTCCTCCACCCAAACTGTAACTGCTTCGGGAAAAATCTTTCCCTCTTTATGCTTTCCGACTTATACAAACCGTCATTATGCCGTCTGTGCCTTCTTCTTATCCATTACATAGAAAATTCTGGCAAAAATAACCGTTCCGAATACCGATAAGAGGATAATGAGCCAAGCCGGAAGTCCTCCGACAGCCTTGCAGCAAATGGGAATCGCCAAACCGATCAGCGCGAGCTTCGGGTTTTTCATTCCGAAATTTCCGAGTGTTGCACCGAAAATAGCTGCGGAAGCATAGGATTTTAATCCATCACTCATAAAAGTTGGTAAAACGGCAACTACCGCCGCTCCCACAAAGGCCGCCGCCGTAGTGGCAATGAGGTTTGTGATGATGGAGCCGCAGATTGCCATGGTGGAAACCACCTCCGCCTGAATGGTTCCGGGCTCACTCTTCGTCACATCCTGTGCAAGAGCCGCACAGGGAACACGCATATTTCCGATATTTCCGGAAAGGAAGCTAAGGTAAGTTCCGGACATGCCGAGCGCCGCATAATAAGAAACCGGCTCTACTACATAGAAGGCTCCGAAGGAAATCAAAAGCATGCCCCACGCTGCGATAACAAGCTTCGGATCCGGCCAACAGTTATAACGAATACAGAGGTAAAGCACCGGGATAAAGGCGGTAATCGCCGCTAAAATATTTGTAGGGCTTCCTATCAGAATGCTTTTCTTTCTCCAAATCGGCATATATTCTTTGCTATCCATATCTTTGTCTCCTTTCCCTTATTTTCCGAAGAGGATGGCAACCGCAATCCCCAGAATCATAGCGATTCCCAAAGAGTACTCCGCAAGCTTCGGAACCTTAGGCACAACGAATTTTCCGAGAAGTATCATAAATATTGCACCGCCAAAGCAAGCATAAGCATTTCCGATGTTCAAATTGCTAAGGCCGCCCTTTCCGATAATGAGATTCGCAACAAGATAGGCAAAAATACCGATGGAGCAGGATGCGGACATGACGGCAAGCCACTTCATATCGCCCCCGGACATCTTGTCCCTGATTTTCTCGAGCCCCGGCGTGGCAACTCCGGTGAAAAGAAGCCAGCCTGCACCGTTTAAAGCCATGGCAAACCAGGAAACTGCAAGCACGTTTAAGTTGTATCCCGGATCGGACAGTCCCTCCAAGCCGCAAGCCTGTGCTCCGTAGGTCGCCGCAGTGAGTTCGGTCGGTGCCGCCCCGATAATGGAAAGACGAAGCCAAGACATCGGTCCGCCGATAACGGACATCAAGCCCACCATAATGATAAATACACCGAGTGCCGGTCCGATAGCGGAAATCAAGCCGATTTTAAACGCTTTTTTCGGAATCTCTGGATCTACATTACAAACCTTGGTTGCCTTTTTTGCTTCCCGGATATAGAGGAATGCCTGGAGGGCGGAAATAAAAACGGTGAAGCCCGCCAGAAGCCAGAATATCGGAAGATTGGAAATTTTTACATAATCCATAAATTCTCCTCCTTCATGATGTCGGTAACTGTGGGACAAGTCGCACGCTTATCCCGCTCAACTTGTCTTAATTTTAACAAAATCAAGTTCCGAATTGTATTAATCCTAAACACAAAGAAATCCCATATTCTTTGTTATTTTATACAAATTATGTAAATCTTGACAAATAAAGAGAAGCGGATTGTGTATATTTTTAATAAAAATAAATAATAGATGTTTTATTTTTTTGTTTAAGATATCCTTGTATTCTCATGCAAATTTCTTGACAGCGAATGAGCCGCGTACTAGGATTGTATTAGTTTAAGCTAACTTATTTGAGAGAAAGGCGATATCATGAAGAAAAAAAAAGAGCATGAATCTCTTGTACAAAACGCTTCTCATCAGGAAAAATCCCCTTCTCCGATTCTTTGGGCCCTGTCTCAGACGGGCTCTCATAAGAAGGAGTATATAAAAAGCGTATTTTTTGCCCTCATCGGAGTGGCCTTTTCCCTTGCCCCGTATTTTGTGATTGTGGAGCTTGTAGAGGGCCTGATGAGCGACAATCGGGATTTCTCCTTCTATCTCGGAAAATCTCTTATCATGGCGCTCCTTTGGACAGGGAGAGTTCTCTTCCATTCCCTTTCCACCGGGAGGAGCCACGCGGCGACCTTTGCGGTTCTCGGAGAAATCCGAAAGCGCTGCACGGAAAAGCTCAGCCGTATGCCCCTGGGTGCAGTACAGGAGCAAAGCTCCGGAGCTTTAAAAAGCACAATCATCGAGCGGATTGACAGTATGGAAACCACGCTCGCTCATATCGTGCCGGAATTCACGGCGAATCTACTGATTCCCCTGTGTATTCTCCTATACATTTTTAGTCTGGATTGGAGAATGGGACTTGCCGAGCTTCTTACCCTTCCTATCGGGCTTGTAAGCTTTGCCGTCATGATGGGCGGCAGTCAAAAGTTTTATGAGCATGCTGTGGAAGCGACGAAAACCTTGAACAATACCTCCGTGGAATACATCGGAGGGATTCAGGTCATCAAGGTCTTCGGAAAAACCAAATCCGGTTACGCCCGCTTTGTAAGAGACGCTTATGAAGCGGCAAACAGCTACATTTCCTGGATGCGATACTATATTCTTCCCATGACCTTTTCTCTTGCCATTATGCCGGCAACCCTCCTCCCGGTTCTTCCAATCGGAGGATTATTGGCGCGCGGCGGAACGCTCAGCAGCAGTCACTTTGTGATGATCATCATTCTTTCCGTGGGGCTTGTTACCCCTCTTATCACTCTCATGAGCTACGGCGATGATATCCAAACCATGGGAACCATTATGGGTGAGGTAAGAACTCTTCTGGAAGCCCCGGAAATGGAGCGCCCGAAAGAGGGAGATTCCCCGGAGAAAAACGACCTCGCGCTTCACGATGTCCGTTTTTCCTATAAAGATAAAGAGGTTTTGCACGGGATATCCATGGAGATTCCTGCAGGAAGCTTCGTTGCCCTGGTCGGACCGAGCGGTAGCGGAAAAAGCACGATTGCAAGGCTTATCGCCTCCCTCTGGGACGTAGAGAGCGGCGGCATTTTCCTCGGCGGAAAGGATATCCGAGAGATTTCGCAGGAGATCTACGCCGAAAAGTTCGCCTTCGTCTCCCAGGATAACTACCTTTTCAATATGAGCGTACGGGAAAATATCCGACTGGGGAGTCCCGCTGCAACAGATACTGAGGTGGAAGAGGTTGCAAAGAAAGCCGGCTGCCATGATTTTATCCTCTCTCTGGAAAAAGGCTATGATACCATGGTCGGAAGTTCAGGCGGTCATCTTTCGGGCGGCGAGCGCCAGAGAATTTCCATTGCAAGAGCTATGTTAAAAGCGGCCCCCATCGTGATTCTTGACGAGGCAACCGCCTATACCGATCCGGAAAATGAAGCCCTGATTCAGCGTTCCGTCTCCAAGCTCACAGAAGGAAAGACTTTAATCGTCATTGCACACCGCCTAAGCACCATAATCGATGCGGATAAAATCTTCGTAATAGAGGACGGAAGGATCCATGACTCCGGAACGCACGAAGAACTCTTGTCCCGAGGAGGACTTTACAGCGCGATGTGGAAAGCGCATGAGGAGGTGAAAGACAATGCTTAGTACAATTCGTCGTTTCTTTCAGTTTTGCGGAGAGGAAAACCGCAGGAAATTCACGCTTTCCCTCTTCCTAGGAATCGTTGAAGCCTTTTTTAACGCCTTAAAAATCCCGGCTGCCGCTGTGATGCTAAAGGCGCTTCTTGCTTCCGAAATCCGTATGGAGGACATTTTCCTAAGTCTCGGCATCATGCTCCTCAGCATTCTCGGTATCAGTCTTATCAAGTCAAAAAGCATGATGCTGCAAACCGAAGCGGGCTATGATACCTGCGCAAGGAAAAGAGTGGAAATCGCGGAGCACCTCCGTTACCTTCCCATGGGCTACTTTAATCAAAATTCCCTCGGGCAAATCAGCTCTGTCGCAACGAACACCATGCAGATGCTGGAAAATGTGGCTACCCGCGTGATTATGCAGGTTTCGGAGGGCTTGCTTACCACTAGCCTTATTATTCTCATGCTCTTTTTCTTTGATTACCGTATCGCTCTCGTTCTCCTTGTCGGTTTTGTCCTCTTCCTCTTCTGTAACAGCGCTTTGCAAAAGGCTGCCGGGAAGCTTTCCGGCCGGAAAATTGAAGCAGACGCCGCTCTTGTGGAAAAGGTGCTGGAATACCTCCTTGGTATGGCGGAGGTTAAGGCTTACCATTTAAGCGGAGAAAAGAGTCGGGAGCTAAACGAGGCCATTCATGAAAATGTGCAGATTAATACGGAAATGGAGCTCTCCTTCATTCCGATAATGGCCCTGCAAAGCCTTATTGCAAAGCTAAGCGGAGTCGCCATGGTGCTCTTTTCCTGTCTCTTCTACTGCACGGGCAGTATGTCCGCCTTAAACGCTATGATTATGGTCATTTCCGCCTTTATCGTTAATGCCGGTCTGGAAAGTGCCGGAAGCTATTCCGCCCTCCTCCGCATCGTGGATATGAGTGTGGATAGAGCCGAAGAAATCCTTCGCACCCCGCAAATGAGTATTGCAGGAGAAGAGATTGAGCCGGAGAAAAGAGACATTTCTGCGGAAGAACTTGCCTTTTCTTATGATCAACGCTTAATTATAGATGGAATATCTCTCGAAATTCCGGAACACACGACGACAGCCATTGTCGGCCCGAGCGGCAGCGGAAAAACCACTTTAGTCAGTCTACTTGCGCGTTTCTGGGATCCGGAAAAGGGAAGAGTTTTGCTTAACGCACGGGATGTTAAGGACTACGACATGGACAGCCTTATGGCGAATTTCAGCTTCGTCTTCCAAAATGTCTATCTCTTCCACGACAGTATTTTGAACAATATCCGTTTTGCCCGTCCGGAAGCTTCTTTAGAGGAAGTCATCGAGGTTTCCAAGAAGGCCTGCTGCCACGACTTTATCACTGCGCTCCCTGACGGCTATGACACCGTAATCGGAGAAGGCGGCGCCTCCCTTTCCGGCGGAGAAAAGCAGAGAATTTCCATTGCCCGCGCCATGATGAAGAACTCGCCCGTCATTTTCCTGGACGAAGCAACTGCAAACGTCGATCCGGAAAATGAAAACGAGCTGATGCGCGCCATTTCCTCTCTCACAGAGGAAAAGACCGTTATCCTGATTGCCCACCGCTTAAAAACCGTTTCCAAAGCGGATCAGATTCTGGTACTCAATCATGGTAAAATCGTGCAGAAAGGAAGTCATGAAGAGCTCTTAAAGGAAGACGGCCTGTACAAGGACTTCATTCAGGAAAGAAAAGAGGCGGTCAGCTGGAAGGTAAGAAAATAAGCTTTTCTCCCCTGCATCCTTCCAAAGTCTGAAGCTTATGCTATAGAGTCTTCCTGTCGACTATTTCAATGGAGATAGGAAAGTAATAAAGGATAAAGAAAGGGTGATTATGCGGGTAGTGATTTACGGAGCAGGTTTATCAGGACGACAGGTATACAAGAATATCAAAGAAGATGTCCATGTGATTGGATTTTTAGATGGAAATCCGGATAAAAAAGGGCATATGATTGTAGATGGGTTAAAATGCGCAGGAGGGGTAGAAAGTCTTTCCGAGATGGATTATGATCACATTTATATTGCGTCCCGCTTTTGGAAGGATATTAAAAAAACTTTACTGGATAGTGGTGTTCCTGAGGATAAATTAACTATTGAAGTTCCTACGGATACGGTTTCCGATATCAGGAATACTTGGTTTGATTCTTACGCAAAGCTCCATAAAAACTGCAAACTTTCCGTAGCGGAAGGCGGAGTATTCCGAGGGGACTTTGCCAGAGTCATAAATGAAGCTTTTCCCGAGTCTAAGCTCTACCTCTTTGATACCTTTGAAAGTTTTGATGAAAGAGACATCGAATATGAGGAAAAGACTTATCATTTCAATCTCTGTGCAAACGAGTTCGCAAACACTTCAGAAGAACTCGTTATATCCAAAATGAAGCATCCTGAAAATGTGATTATAAAAAAAGGCTTTTTCCCGGAAACCGCCGAGGGTGTTGACGACAAGTTTTGTTTTGTACACTTGGACTTCGATTTGTATATTCCTATACTGGAAGGCTTACGATTCTTTTATCCGAAAATGATAGAAGGAAGTGTCATTTTAATCCATGATTACTATGATATAGGCCTCCCCGGAGTAAAGGACGCTGTTGATGATTATGAAAAAGAAATCGGATGTCCTTTATATAGACTTCCTATAGGAGACGATCAAAGTATTGCCATCATAAAACACTAAGAGTATAAAAGGCAGATATGGATTATTCTTTAGAAGAACTGATTGTCTATGAAAATACAGACTTCGCCCTCATAAACAAACCGGTCGGTATGGACTCGGAGCATGCGCTTGGAGAGGGCTTTTTCCCCGTGCACCGACTGGACAAGGTCGCAAGCGGACTTCTTCTTTATGCCAAAAATCCGCGTAGTGCAAAAAAGCTTTCCGAAGCACTGCAAGAAGGAAAAATCAAAAAAAGATATCATATTATTGTAGAAAGTGCTTGCGATACCTCTAAAGAAAAGGACGAAGCTCTATCCGTAAATACAAACAACGCACAGGAGACAGAAGCTTCCGAAGCTAAGCATCTCCCAAAAGAGGGCTCTTTCTCCGACTATCTTTATAAAGATACAAAGAAGCAGAAGATGTTTCCCGTAAAAAAGCTCCGTAAGGGGGTAAAAGAGGCTGTCCTCCATTATCAGGTTCTGGAAGAAAGGGATGGCCTCGTCCTCATAGATGTAGAGCTGGAAACCGGACGCTTCCATCAGATTCGTGCGCAGTTCTCCGCACACGGTTTTCCCCTCTTCGGAGACGGAAAATACGGTTCTCGAATGAAAGGCAATGTTGCATTGCATTGCTATACCCTCTCTTTTCCGGATCCAAAAAACGGAGAAGAACTGCATTTTGAGATTAAGGACCGGGACGAAGAGCCTTGGAGGAAATTTTAGAACATCTAAAGCCTTCCACTCATAAATTCACTCAAAGATTTTTCTATATAGCAGTTCTAGCTAATTCATTCTTTACAGCTTCATTTTTCCTTTTTCTTGAAAAATTTGAAAATTCATATTAATAT